>JAGLSW010001209.1 GCA_023135565.1 Candidatus Aminicenantota bacterium
CGCCACCCCACGCGCGTGGGGCCGCCGGAGGCAAGAAAACAAAAAAAAAATTTTTTTTAGTTGACAAAACCGTAACACTGTAACATAATAGTGTTACGGTAAAATGAAAAAGAAAGCACGCGGCGCGTGCACCCTATGAGCCGCTGCGCGGGCCCACGGCGTGGGCAGGGTATAAAAAACAAAGAGTAATGAAAAAAGAAATAAAAATTTTACATTTTACGGTTGAGGCCAAATCCGCGGTGCCTGTCTACGAACAGGTCAAACAAGGCGTGAAACTGGCTGTTATTTCCGGCTACTTAGAACAAGGCGACCAGGTGATGTCTATCCGCGAACTGGCTGCCCGGTTGAAAATCCATCCCAATACTATCGCTAAAGTATACTACCAGTTGGAGGTGGAAGGTTTCATCTTTTCCAAACCGGGCACCGGCTACTTCGTCAAAGTGGATCATCGCAAAATCCAGAAAGAGAAACAAGAACTGTTTAAAAAAGTAACCCGGGACTATGTGTCCAAAGCCATGGATTTAGGCTACTCCCTGGCAGATATGATAGCCGAGCTTCAAAGCATGGACAGCGAAAATATGGCCGGAAAAACAAAAAAAAGAGAAAAATAACGGCAATAGGAGAAAAAAATGATAAACATTAAGAATTTATCTTTCAGTTACGACAAATTTAAGGTGTATGAGGATTTCAACCTGTTTGTGCCTGAAGGACAATCCTGCCTGATGACGGGCATCAACGGGGTAGGGAAAAGCACGCTGCTGCGCTTAATCGCCGGGGTGCTGGCACCCGACGGCGGCAGCATTCTTTTCGATGAAAAACTCGGGCCGAACCCGAAACGGAAAATCGGTTTCATTTCCGATAAACTGAGCATGTACGAAAGCTTGACCGTGGCCCAGGGCATCGACCTGCACAAATCGGTTTACGAAGTGAAGGAATTCGACGATTCGCTAATCAAACATACCAAAATCAAATATACCCAAAAAATCAAAGAACTTTCTCTCGGGCAGCGCACGATCCTGCACTTGAGTTTGATCCTCTCGGCTAAACCGGAAATCTTGTTGATCGACGAGATCATCCACTCCATCGACGCTTACCTGCGCAAAGTGTTCTTAGAACAGTTGATAAAACTGCTCTCGGAACGCAGCCTGACAATAATTATGATGAACCTGAATTTCCACGACATCG
The DNA here is from genome assembly GCA_023135565.1 of Candidatus Aminicenantota bacterium. Taxonomy (GTDB): domain Bacteria; phylum Acidobacteriota; class Aminicenantia; order UBA2199; family UBA2199; genus JAGLQA01. The sequence continues at coordinate 1,186 of JAGLSW010001209.1, forward strand.
AACATATGATAGACCGGGTCATCCTGCTGAAAGACGGCACAATCGCCGTGGACGAAGAGATCGACTCACTAAAAGGAAAAGTAAAAAAAGTGATCACCTCGAATTTGCCGGAAGGACTGCCGGTAATTACCCGCAGCGGCCCTATCGATTCCCCGGAATTTTTTATCTATCCTTTTTTAGAAGAGTACAAGGAACTGGTGAACGGCCAGGTGGTGGATTTAAACCTGACCGAAATCGTGACCGCTTTTATCGAAGGTGAATACTCCTGAGGAGAAGAAAATGCTAAAAAAAGAACTAAAGGAAATTATTTTGCCCGCCCTGCTGCGGTTAAGCACCCTGCTGATGCTGCTGCTGATTCTCTGGGCAGGCACCGGCGCTCCCCTAAAAGGCGGTTACTTCGTGATTTTCCTGCCTTACATTATATTCTGGATTGCCAATAATTTCGGCCTGAATGCTTTTAAGTGCGAATACAAAGATAACTCTTTCGAGTACCTACTCTCTTTCCCGCTGTCCAAAGGGCGCATATTCCTTTATAAATTTGCGCCCAGGGCGATGGTTTTGATTGTTTTAACCATAGTCTACGAAGTGTTGGCCTCTATTTATCTCATGCCTGTCTTTAACACCGAATCTTTCCAAATCGGCGGTTTTGCTATTTTCGACCCGGTTTTTTTTCCTGCCTGGGTGTTCTATTTCCTGGCGGTGAGTTTTGCCATCAGCCTGTTCGACTGGAAAAGTTTACGGATAATCATCGGTTTGCTGCCCCTGCTGTTGACGATCCTGGTTTCCCTGGGGATTAAAACCCTGCTTGAATCCTTTTCCATAAAATTTGAAACCTATCATTATTTGCATGGGGTCAGTTTTCTTTTCGGAGCTATTATCGCCGCGGGAATTTTGGGGGCGGCTTTTGCTTTGGTGTACAAAAAATTCGATTTACGAGGGATGACCTATCACCGTAAGAAGTTTCTTTCCCGGGCGCTGCCGCCGTTACTGCTGCTTACCGCAGTCAGTGTAACTTATATGGTTTTGGCGTAGTGCAGTTTCAACCGAAAAATGCTGGATAAACAAAAGTTTTGTTCAAACTT
>JAGLSW010000121.1 GCA_023135565.1 Candidatus Aminicenantota bacterium
AAAAAGGTTTCTGGACTTCCAAAAATTTTTCATGAGCGATACGTCCAGAAAAAAATTTAACCGATTTGCGCAGGCTGCACAGAGTAAAAGTTTGTAATATACCACCCAAACTTTGTCGCAAACCGGTGTAAACTACCGATATACCTCCTTAATTTCATGATCTACGCAATAAGCTTCCCCCTATTTTTCCCGGTTTTGGAAAAACCGGATTGTTACAGCCTTTAGTTTTCGGTACTCAGCATTTAAGCGGTTTGAATTTTTTCTCTCAACCAAAAATTAACAAGCGCCTGTGAGGACATTTTTTTCGATTTAGCGATTTCAGTTAATTTCCCGGCAATGTCGCTGTCGATAGAAAAGAGATGTGTTCTTTTTTTGAGGTTTACTTCAAAGTCGGTTTCGGGCATGTGGTCCCAGCAATCGCCTAAATCGTTGTTATCGAAAAAGTTAACTAATTCATCTATATCAAAATTTGTCACATCTAATTAATAGTATAATTTCTCCAATTTGTCAAGCGATAAATGGTAATCTCCACACTCAACACACGAATCGACGCGATTGGTCTCTCAAAGAATCGGGAAATTACTCTTCACTCCCCGATTGAAAGCTATTTGCTGTTTCGGACAGCAGACAGGATTCAAGCAGCATAGCGAACAATCTCTAATTCAGCGGATGGATTCACGCCTGCCAGGATGGTTTCAATTCCTTCCATCACAGGGTCTTCAATTAAGTATTCCCTGCAACTTTCACATTGAAAAACAGGAAGGTCTTTAAAAATGACAATACTTCTTTCATCGCGCTTAAAAGGCAGATAGGTTTGTGTATGTTCAAGTTTACCGCCGCAAATATGACACTTCATCATTTTCGTCTCCTTTACTTTCCTGCTTACAAGTATTATCAATATCACAAATCAAAACTTATTTCAAGACCGAATTAACAAATTTAAGATTAGGGGAACGGAAGTTTGAAATATACTTCCCCTACCTCCCCTATTTTCCCCGGTTTTGAAAAAAATTAAGATAATAGTTGACAAAATTAGTAAACTATTCTATAATAATGCATTAGTAAATAGTGAGGGCACTATGAAAAATATGAACGTGTATGAGACTGAAAAACGCAGCGAAAACGAAGTGATAGCTGAATTGGCCAATCGGGAATACAAATACGGTTTCGAGACCCACATCGAAATGGATACGGCTCCTAAAGGCTTAAACGAAGACGTCATCCGCCTGATTTCCAAAAAAAAACACGAACCGAAATTTCTTTTGGAGTGGCGTTTGAAAGCCTTCCGCCACTGGCAGAACATGAAGATGCCCAACTGGTCGAACCTGAACATCGACCCCATCGACTTCCAGAAGATCGTCTATTACGCCGCCCCGAAAAAGAAAAAAAATCTCGACAGCTTAGACCAGGTAGATGAAGAATTATTGGATACTTTCGACCGCCTTGGCATCCCTCTCTTAGAACAGAAACGGCTGTCCGGCGTGGCCGTAGACGCGATTTTCGACAGCGTCTCCGTAGCCACCACTTTCCAGGACAAGCTGGCGGAAGTAGGCATCATTTTCTGCTCCTTTTCCGAAGCAGTGCAAAACCATCCGGATTTAATCAAAAAATACTTAGGTTCTGTCGTACCTTACCGGGATAACTTTTTTGCCGCCCTGAACTCGGCTGTCTTCAGCGACGGCACTTTCTGTTATATTCCCAAAGGGGTGCAGGCGCCTATGGAACTCTCCAGCTACTTTCGCATCAATACGGCCAACACCGGCCAGTTTGAGCGCACCCTGATCGTCGCCGAGGAAGGCAGTTCAGTCAGCTACTTAGAAGGCTGCACCGCCCCTAAACGGGACGTAAACCAGCTCCATGCGGCGGTAGTTGAATTGGTGGCTTTAGACGATGCCAAAATCAAATATTCCACGGTGCAAAACTGGTATCCCGGCGATAAGGAAGGCAAAGGGGGCATCTATAATTTCGTAACCAAACGGGGACTATGTAAAGGTAAAAATTCTAAGATTTCCTGGACCCAGGTAGAGACCGGTTCGGCCATTACCTGGAAGTATCCCGGTTGTATCCTGAAAGGAGATAATTCCGTGGGGGAATTTTACTCGGTAGCGGTGACCAACCACCACCAACAGGCCGATACGGGCACCAAGATGATCCACTTAGGCAAAAACACGAAAAGCACCATTATTTCCAAAGGCATTTCAGCCGGTAAGAGCAGCAACTCCTACCGCGGTTTAGTGCGCATCGGGAAAAACGCGGAAAACGCCCGTAATTTTTCTCGATGCGATTCGCTGTTGATCGGGGATCAATGCGGCGCTCATACCTTTCCATATATCGAAGTGGCGAATAACAGTGCCGGCATGGAGCATGAAGCCACCACATCCAAAATAGGCGAAGACCAGTTGTTTTATTTGCAGCAGCGTGGACTCTCCGTAGAGGATGCGGTCAACATGATCGTAAACGGATTTTGTAAAGAAGTTTTCAAAGAGCTGCCCTTAGAGTTTGCGGTAGAAGCGCAGAAACTCTTAGAGCTAAAACTCGAAGACAGCGTAGGTTAAATTAAACTATGATAGAGAAAATTAAACAAAAGTTTTTGGGGGGGTTGAGGGGGGCAATTTTTC
>JAGLSW010001210.1 GCA_023135565.1 Candidatus Aminicenantota bacterium
GTACCGAAGAAGCGGGCGAACAAGATGGATTATTTTGGCCTGTCCCTAAATTTCCTCATCTAATTGACAAATAACCCCCTTCAAACTATAATAGTACTATGGAAACCGGACAAAAAAAGGAAACCGGCGAACGCATTGCCAGCCCTCACGATAAAGCTATAAAAAAATTTTTAAGCGAAAAAGAAACCGCCAAAAGCTATTTTTTAGAATATCTCCCTGCTGAGATAACCAAAGACATGGATTTCTCTACCCTCAAAATTTCGAAAGACACCTTCATAGACAAAAAAATGTCCGCTTATTACTCCGATCTGCTGTACGAAGTGAAGTTAAAAAACATGTGGGCATTTGTCTATTTGCTAATCGAACACAAAAGTAGGGTGGATCATTTTACCGCCTTCCAACTGCTGAAATACATGGTAAAAATATGGGAACTGTATCTAAAACAGGATGAAAAAGCCAAAACCCTGCCGCTGATCCTGCCCATCGTCATTTATCATGGCTCCCCGGAATGGGAAAAAGATACGAATTTCATTTCATTATTCGATGATAAAACACCCGGGTATGTGAAAGATTATATCCCTGATTTTTGCTATACTTTGCACGACATATCTCATTTACCCGATGAAGAAATAAAAGGAGCCGTCCTTTTAAGAATACTTTTGAAAACATTGAAGTATATCTTCAAGCCTGAGTTGAGTCACAAGCTGCCGGAGATACTTCAATTGTTTCATGATCTCACGGATAAAAAGAAAGGCACCGAATACCTCGAGGTTTTGTTAAGGTACCTGACCGGGAGCGCCAATAACTTAACCGAAGAAAACCTCGAAGAATCGGTGACCAAAATAATTATAGAAGGAGGTGATCTCATGTCTACTATCGCTGAAAAATGGGTGAAACAAGGAATAGAACAAGGAATAGAAAAAGGAAGAGAAGAAACGCGCAGGGAAATGGCAAAAAGACTAATACAAAAAGCTATCGATTTGAACATCATAGCGGATGCCACCGGGCTTTCCCGGGAAGAAATAGACTCCCTGGCTTTAAACCCGTAACGCATTGGGATTTTCTTTTTAGCGTTACGTCCTCATAATACCCGCGGACTTACATTGGCAGGAAAATTATTTTGGCCTATCCCTAAATTTCTTCCAATAACTTCGCGCCGCGAGGCTCTGCCGATGTTTCGCGGGCCAAACTTTTGGAAATCGAGAAGCGCTATCAGCACCCCTGTTGCGAAGCAGCTTATTGGCTGGGGACGCCGTCCCCCCCACGCATGTGAGGCTGCAAATATAATACTATATATAATACATATTTGCCTTGACATTTTTTCCCCGGTCATTATAATGGAGTATGGCGAGTAAAAAGGAAAACAAATGGCTTATATTTACGATTCTAATTTTTATTGTCACCCAACTACTTCTTTTTTTTATCAACTTCGACGGGGTATCCAGCGCCCGCAAAAAAAGACTCCTCTCCGGGGACATCTTTTTTAGCGGCGATACTTTCGGTCGTTTCGATTCCGCGGGCTGCGACATGCTGGGTTCGATATCCAGGAGGGCTGCCCTGCTAAAAAAATTCGACGACTATTTATACGTGGATTTCGGGAATTTTAGCGGCGACAGCGCTATTATAAATAGGGCTGCCCTGCCGCTGATTACAGAAGCCTACCGCGCTATGAAATTAAGGGTTATGAACCTGACCAAAAGAGATTTTATTGCCCTATCCGGGCAAGGTGGCGACAGCGGGGAATTGGGCATCGACTTTATCTCCGCAAACCTTAGAATTCCCAGGCCAAGCAAGAACGCCGCCAACCTACCCTACCGGGCTTCAACTTTTAAGCTGCTGCCTTTCAAGATGAGCAGCGAAAAAGAGACGCGGTGGATAGTTGTCGGAGTGGCGGGTATTTCCGGTGATGAAAGAAGATTGCACCGCGGTGACTTAGATTTTTCCGTCCGGGATATTGCGCAATCGTTAGCGGGTATAAAGAAAAACCTGGAGAAAGCGGATTTAAAAATCTTACTTTTTAATGAATCGTATTTTAAGCTGAAGCGATTGGACCTGCGGAACCAATACGGATTGTAGTTATCCCGGTCAAGATTGCAGTAAGTCACTTAGATGTAGCTGCCATGGGACCGGCATTTATTGGTGCTGGGTAGGCGTACTGAGATAATAACAACTGAAAATATCTATGTTCTCCCGGCGGCAGCCTGCATCGGCTGCCGCTGGGGGCACTTTTATCTAAGAGTGATAGAATTTTAAGGTACATCCTTAGAAGGAGCGAAAAAATGAAAAAGATTACCATATTTGTAGCCGTTATTTTAATGGCAAGCCTAACGCAAGCGAAAAAACTGGCGGATTTACCGGAGGTGGAGAAACCTTTCTCGATAGTGGTGGATAAGGGGCAATTATTTGTTTCCGACCACACAGTTACCCTTCATATCTATTCCATGAAAGATTTCAAATATACAAAGCAGGTATCCCAAAAAGGGGAAGGCCCCGGTGAATTCAGGCATACACCTTTTTTTGCTGTTTATCCTGATGATTTTTTCGTTTACACCGGCGGGAAATGTATGTATTTCTCAAGAAAGGGTGACTATAAAAAAGAATTTAAGATAAACTCGATGGGTGTTAAAATGATATCTCCACTTGGTAAAAATTTCGTAGTCAATCGGCGCGGAGTCAATCAAAAGACCGGTTACCATTTTAGCAAATTCATCCTTTATACCTATACGGAAGAAAAAGGAATCGAATATAAGGGTTTACTTTACTATATAGAACCTAGAAAAGTAACGAATAGGAAGAAACCGGATTACCCCGTAATCTCTCCCTGGTTTTATTTTATCGTACATGAAGATAAGGTTTTCATCGGGGACCCTTCCAGGGGGCTATTTGTCCAGGTTTTCGACAGCGAAGGCAGCGAAATCGGCACCATCCAGAACCTGGAAGTGCCCAGGAGAAAAATCACCGCCCAATATAAAAAAAAACATATGGATAAAATGAAAAAATCACGCCACTTCAACACCGTTAACAATATGTACAATATCGTTTTTCCCGAATACTTCCCGGATTTTTACCGCTTCGGCGTTAATAACGGCAAAATCTACTTCCTGACTTATAACCAAAAAGACGACCTGCGTGAAATATACATCACTGATTTTACAGGCAAGATGTTAAAAAAAACCTACGTCCCCTTTGTTGAGAACGACGTGCATATGCACTTCTCCATCGTAGACGATAAGTTCTACTACATCATGGAAAACGAGGAAACAGAGATGTGGGAATTGCACATGGTGGAGATCAAGTGAAAAATTACCATCTCAATATTACCCGGAACCGGGAACGCCCCCGGTTAACCGGCACCTACGGAGAACCGAAATGAAAACAAAAATCCTGCTTACATTTATAATGGCTATTATTTTTTTTCTGCCGGGGTTTTCCGGTGGGCAGCCCAAAACCGCTGTGAATCAACATGATTCCACCTTTTTCAAGACACAGGAACCGGTTCTGAGTATCGGTTCCGACAGCGAAAAAATTGGCCTGGGGGTTTATGACTCTATCTGGTCCTATGTGGTGGATGACAAACGCTTCGTTTATATTGCCGATAGAGCCAACCTGCGTGTGGATAAATTCGACCCTAAAGGGAATTATTTGTTTTCTTTCGGCGGCCCGGCACACGCGGCTGTGCGCTTCCCCGGCTGGATCGAAAATAATGCCGTTGATGCGCAGGGAAAGTTATTGGCTTTTAGTCCGGTTAAGAGAAAGTTCCTGTTTTTTTCGAGCGACGGCGGGGAATTTAAAGAGATCGCTTTTTTTCCCGGCTTAAACAAATCATTCATCAAAAAAATGAAATTCGACCGCAGCGGAAATCTTTTTATCCTGACCTACTCGAAAGCATTGGGCTACATGCTGCTCAGGTATAACCTGGAGTCCGGGGAGTATGCCGTTATTCACCGGGATAATAAACGTCCGCGGCTATCTTTTAAAGACTTATTGCCCGGTTTCGCCTTCGACGCGGAGGATAATATCTATATTTTAGACAGCATAGACTACCGGGTTTTCAAATATTCCAACCGCGGCAAACTGCTGCGCACTTTTTTTAAAGAAACGAAAAAAAACAGAATCCGGGAAAAAGATTTTAATTTTTTGATGAGCCGCGGCAGGATCAGGACGGTGCCCAACTATAAAGCGGATTGGAAAAACCTAAAAGGAGCGTCGCGGTTTTTTCCCGCTGTTTCCGGTATCGCTATCGACGGCAGCCGTATTTATGTTTGGACTTCCGATCAGGATGAAGAAAAAAAGTACCTGCTGGATGTGTACGACCTGGATTTTAAATACCTGTTTACTACTTCTTATTATAATGTATTGGGGAATGATCTCGTTTTTATAAAAGAGGGCAGGTTTTATATTCCTAACATCGGCAGCGAAAACAGCGAATTAAAAGATTCTATCGGCAGGTTCGGTTTTTTTAATATACCTCATAAGATAGAGATTTTTGAAATTTCAAAGTCTTTACCGGGAAAATGAATTGCAGGGCTGGCCTGGCCTGGGGTAAGCCTTGTTTTAGCACATTTTCTCCCTTTTTGCACTGACATCTAAATAAAAGCAGTTGAATCATAAAGAATACCTATATGAAATGATTTCCCCGAATCGCACCCTGGTTTTATGCGCATTTCGTACAACCCTGGTTGTATAAAATGGATTTTTTCGATTCCCGGTGAAAAACTCCCGCATTTCTTCCTCTTGCTTTCCATATGCAAAATTGATATAATAAAAACTAAAAAATCCAAAAAATCGAGGTAAACATGAAAAAAATATTAACGGTACTTTTTATAATGCTGCTTTTTCTCCAGGCAAAAGCAATCATCTATGTAAACGACATTACCCCGGCATTCCCGGAAGAGTATAGGGAGGAAATCGAGAGCCGCATCATAGACGGCGCTTCATACTTCCTGAAATCTCAATCCTATGCTTTACTATTCCTGAACGAATATGAAAAATCCGCGGCACAGCCTTTCGATTTCTCTGCTGCATCAGGATACTTAGAAAAAACCATCTCAGAATTGGAAAACTCCAAAACTAAATACCTGCAAGCCCTCGAAATCGGGAAAAACGCCGGGTATAAAGAAGAAAATACCGCGAAATTACGAAACTTTAATTTCGACCGACTCATCACCGAAAACAAATTAAACAGTTCCGTCGCCCAGCAGGTCAAATATTACCTGGAAAATGCCGATATTACCGGCTTATATCAACAGAACATAAATAATATCCAGGCCATATTGAACACGCTCTATTCTATTAGAACCCGGTTAGGTGAGAATGCAAAACCGGGTGTTTCCACAGCCTGGGAACTTTTTCAGCAGTATTCGCAAGCTGCTTTGTTCGGCAATTATTCAACCATGATGGGTACCACCGGGTTAGCAGCTAAATAATGAAATTCCTGTCTATCGAATCTAAAAAAATATTCAATAAAAAGAGTCTACCCGTCGTTCTTTTCTTTTTGATATTCTCGGTTTATTTCACTCACACCGGCATTTCCGAGTATAAATCCTTTCTAAAAGAACAAGAAAATTTCTTCGATTTTGAAAAATTAAATACAGACCAGTGGATTAGTTATGAACAATATGGAGCCTTTGGTTTTAGATTACGATTACATGCGTCCCCGCTCAATATTTTTTTTAGCGGCGATTCATTTTTGAAAGCAATCGATGCCAATATAGATACCAGCGAAGTAATAAAAGTTTCAAAATCCACCCGCGGCAAAGCCCGTTTTGTGAAAGATGGTTATTTTAAAGGTTTTTCGAGTTTCTTCAATTTTTTTGCCTCCCTGCTCATGTCATATGTGGGGCTTACACTTTTCAGGAGCAAACGGGACATAAGGTTTTATAAAAAAACCGGGTATGCCGCCGTGACGGCAGCAAAAAAACTGCTGCTTATGCTTTTCGCCTCCTGGGTATTATTTGCGGTGGTGCTTTTGTTTGCCGCCGGTTCCGGCATCGATTTTTCAATGCAGGATTTAACGGTCTTCTGTTGGTTTATAGTGTTTACTTCGCTGGTCTTATCTTTTTTCTATATGTCGGGGCTGCTGATTTCCCTGCTCTTCATCGAAAACCGCCGGCTAAAAATGACCGGCGCATTTTTATACTGGATCGCTATAACCGCGTTAATCCCTTCGATCACAAACAAACATATATCCAATAAAGCGGAGACAATCCAGTCGCCTGAAAAAGTAAACTTTGCGAAACTCAAAAGAGTCATCGACTTCGAAAGAGAGGTAAGAGATTATTTTTCAAAAATAAAAACAAAGGATAGGGAAAGCATATTAAAGATAGCCAGGGAATTCATGTCAACATACCGAAAAAAAATATATCCCCTGAACACAGAAGTTGAAGAACAACTTATAAAGGAAGAAAAAAAACTTACTTCATATGCCGAGAAACTATCATTGATTTTACCGACTACTTATTTTAATTTTCTACAGGATGAAATCTCCGGGAACGGGTACCGGAGCCAGGATGATTTTGTTGAATATATAATGAAAATACGAGCAGAATTTGTCGATTTTTATATCCGGAAAAGATACTACTCTAAAGATAAACAGGTGCAATCCTTTATCAAAGCTAAAGAAAATATCTTCACTGCTGAAGCACGCTTGCCCGAGTCTTTCTCCACTGCCGTAGGCCTGCACTTCCTCTACCTAATCGTCCTGACCGCGGTCTCTTTTTTCCTCCTTTACCGCTGCCGGAAAACTCCCGGGCAAGGAAAAAAAATCAAAGAAACCCTGTTCAGGGGCGCTTCCTATTACAAACTCTTCGAGTCCGAAGAAAAAAGAAACGCCGTTTTTAACGACTATTCGGCAAACGCCAATACCGTGGGTTTGGATAAGATCGATAAAGACTCGGTGCCGGACGTGGACGGGCTGAAACTAAAAGATGTTATCCGCTGGTTTTCCTATATCCGCGAAGTGGACGAAAAAGAAGTCTACCGCCGCCTGTCCCACTTAGAAGTACCGCCGGATACTATTTTAGATACGAAAGAGGATATGGGAACCATAAAAAAAATCTACGCCGCCCTTATCCTGAGCACAAAGGCGGATATTATCATTATTAACGATTTCTTGAAAAACGAACCCAGGAAATTTGAAAAACACTTCAAAAACCTGATATGGGAAATGGAACGACAAAAAAAGACCCTGATCTACCTGAGTTCGGAAATCCCGGCCGCGGAAAAAAGAAAAGCTCTTTATGAAGTCAAAGAAGAATCCGGTTTCGTAAAAGTGGATATCGACCTGCTCAGTTTCCGGTAGCCCCGGTGAGGCGCGCATCATGAAAAAAATTAGCCACAGAGCACACCGAGGGCACAGAGAAAAATCAAAAGCATAAACCACGAAGTACACGAAAGGCACGAAGAAAAAAGCAAAAAACAAAAGAGATGGGCTTTTGATAATCGAAAAACCAAAATTCCCCGATTGAGACTTGCCAGGAGGTGGCACTGAGGGGCTTTTTTGTTTTTTGCCCCGAAGTGACGGGGTGTGTTAGCTCGTCGAAAAGCACCAC
>JAGLSW010001211.1 GCA_023135565.1 Candidatus Aminicenantota bacterium
TAAATATCATCCGCATGGCGATATTGCGGTTTACGATTCCTTGGTTAGAATGGCCCAGGATTTTTCTTTGCGCTATCCACTGGTGGACGGCCAGGGGAATTTCGGTTCTATCGACGGCGACCCCCCCGCGGCCATGAGGTATACCGAGGTTCGTCTCGACCGCATCGCCAATGAATTATTAAAAGACATCGACAAGAACACCGTAAATTTTCTACCCAATTATGACGGCTCTTTAAAGGAACCCGAAATATTTCCCGCTCTTTTGCCCGTGCTGCTTTTGAACGGCAGTTCCGGCATTGCCGTAGGCATGGCCACCTCCATTCCCCCGCACAACATAAAAGAACTAATAGATGCATTTATTTATTTTTTAGACAACCGGGATGCCGGCATCGAGCGATTAATGGAAATACTCAAAGGTCCCGATTTTCCCACCGGTGGTTTTATATACGGCAAGCAAGCCCTGCTGGAAGCTTACCGGACAGGGCGGGGCACAGTGGTGGTGCGGGCCAGGACCCACATCGAAACCGATTCGAGAGGCCGGGAGAAGATCATCGTCACCGAGATACCCTACCAGGTCAACAAAGGCAAGCTGCTGGAAACCATATCCAACCACGTCAAAAATAAAAAGATAAACGGCATTTCTTTGTTAAGGGACGAATCCGACAGGGAAGGGATGCGGATCGTCGTCGAAGTAAAGAGGGATGAAATTCCCGATGTCATACTCAACAATCTCTTCAAGCACACCCAATTACAGACTACCTTTTCCATCAACCTATTGGCCATAGCCAATCATCAACCCAAGCAGTTTAACCTGTTGGATTATTTCAATTATTACTTAGGGCACCGCAAAGAGATCGTCAAGCGCCGTTCTATATTCGAATTGGAGAAAGCGGAAAGAAGAGCTCACATCATAGAAGGTCTAAAAATCGCTTTAGATAAAATCGACCTGGTCATCAAAATCATTCGCGGTTCCAAGAACCGTCAAGAAGCCAAAGACAACCTGCTGTCCCAGTTGGAATTGTCCTCCATCCAGGCGGACGCCATCCTCGACATGCAGTTGTACCGTTTGACCGGTTTGGAGATCGGCAAATTGGAAGCGGAATACGCCGAACTCTTAAAAGTGATAAATTATCTAAAAGAACTGCTTTCCAGTGAGAGCAAGCTTTTGAACCTGATAAAAGACGAGCTGCTGCAGGTGAGCGAACAGTATGAAGATGAACGCCGCACCACTATTATCGAGCAGGGATTGAGCGACATTAATATCGAAGATATGATCAAAAACGAAGAATTTGTGATTGTTTTAACCCAGAACGGTTATATTAAAAGAACTACCCTCAGCACTTACAAAATCCAGGGCCGGGGCACGGCCGGCAGGAAAGGGATCGGTCTCAAAGAGGAAGACGTATTATCTCGTGTATTTGTCGCATCCGCCCATGACTATATACTGGTTTTTACTGAAAAAGGACGTGTCTTCTGGAAGAAGGTTTACGAAATACCCGAAGGAGACACCACCGGCAGAGGCAAACCGATCAGCAGGTTGATCGGCATCAAAGAAGACGAGAATATTTGTTCTGTAATAAATGTAAAGGAATTTTCCCCCGAAAAAAATATAATGCTTTTTTCGCGCCGCGGTTATGTCAAGAAGACATCGCTGGCCATGTTTTCCCGGCCCCGGTCCAACGGATTGATCGCAGCCGATGTAAGCGAAGGCGATGTATTGATAGAGGCCCAGGTGACCGCCGGCGGGAATGAAATCATATTGGGCACATCTCTCGGTTATTCCATCAGGTTCAGTGAAACGGAAGTCCGGGAGATGGGCAGGAATTCGCGCGGCGTTATCGGCATCAAGATGAATGGAGATGATTTCCTGGTGGGCGCCGATATAATAACCGAAGAAACCAAATACGTACTGACCGTTAGCGAGAACGGCATCGGTAAAAAGTCGGGAATCGAGCTTTATAGGCCGCAGTCCCGGGCCGGCAAAGGTTTGATCAACATTAAGATAAGCAAAAGGTTGGGTAAAGTGATCGGTCTGGTTACGTTAGGTGAAGATGATGACCTTATTTTTTGTTCTGAGCAGGGCAAGGTAAACAAATTGAATTCAGCCAATATTCGCGCTCAGGGCCGTCTCACCCACGGTGTCATTATTATTAATTTGAAAGAAGGCGACCGGTTGGTTTCTTTGGAAAAGGCCAGGACGCAAGAAGAAGAGGAAGAGGAAGAAGCGGAAGAAGCGGAAGAAGCGGAA
>JAGLSW010001212.1 GCA_023135565.1 Candidatus Aminicenantota bacterium
ACCCCTCTCAAGAGGGGACTGTGCTCGACGAACTCTGAAAGGGCTGGGACTGTATTCTTTCCTGCCCCTCGCCCCGTGGGTGTCAACGAAGAGAAATTTTTGCCTGCCGCCAGTTTTTTTTCAACATACCAACGGACCGAGTACATTTCACACACACTACAGGTAAAAATATCGATCTTTGAAAGGTGAAAAAAAACTGCCCGACACACTATATGTGGGAAAAATGGCTGATTTTGGGGTAAAAAAAAGGGGCCGGTAGTGTGCGGGGGCTGAGAATGCGCCTGTAGAGCGGGTGTTGGTTTTTCGTTTGGTTTACATAATCTCACAATTCCGACCTACTCCGACGTACACACTTTTTTTGTAATTTCCTTTCTCAACCCCACAAATCGCCTGAAATCGCCCCCATGATACCACGATTTTTTTTAGAAAACAATATAAAAAGTTGACTTATTTTAAAATTATACTATAATATGATATGGAAAAAAAAACAGCATTTGTTATCATGCCATTTGATAAGGCTTTCGACAGTATATACAAAAAATTTATCAAGGAATCACTGGAGGAAGTTGGCTTTAAAACGGTTCGCGCAGACGATATAAGCAACCAGCAAAATATACTCCAAATCATTGTATCAGGCATAAATTCGGCGGATTTAGTAGTTGCAGACCTTACAAATTCAAATCCAAACGTATACTATGAAGTGGGTATTGCCCATACGCTGAATAAGCCAACAATTTTCTTAATTCAAGAAGTTGATGATATCCCTTTCGATCTTCGCTCATACAACGTTTTATGGTATTCAACTCATTTTGAACAATTTGAAGAAAGCCGAAAGAAATTGACTAAAATTGCTCAAGAATTTTTTAAAGATGAAATTCTTTATAGTAACCCAGTTAATGATTTCCTTGCCGCTGGTCATCACCTTGAGCTTCGACCTTCAACTGAAATTCAGACAACAGAAAAACAGAACCAATTAGCGAGGGACAGCGGGGAAAACAAAGGATATATTGATCATATTCTGGCTGTTGAAGAAGGTTATGCAAGGTTGACCGAAGCAATGAATACTATAGTTGAGGCTCAAAAACAGATTACTTCAGAGACATACAATTTCGGTGATAGAATAAAGAAAGCTAAATCATCTGGAGGTAGTAAAACCACCAGCCAAATAATGGCACTTTGTCAAGTATACTCAAAACAATTGGATGTGTATTCAGATGTCCTAAAAAGGGGCAACGATGATTACGAGTCGGTCTCAAAAAATGTGCAAAATAGCCTTGAGTATATTGTGATTTTTCAACACAAATTTTCAGAGGAAAACAAAGATCAGACAAAGTCTTTTCTTGACAACTTAATACCATTGAAACACAATATGGTTGAATTATCTATAGCCGTCTCAAATCAACGTGCTCAAATAGATGAATCTATTACTAGTTTTGAGCGAAAAATTACATTGGCTGCTAAATCTGTTATGTATGAATTAAATCGATTAGCCGCAAATCTTGCGACATTCATTTCTTCCATAGAACGTGCGTTTCAAGCGGCGGAAAAATTAAGCTCCTAAAAAAAGACCAGCACGTTTAACCGCTCCCCGGTGGCAGGAGGTGGATTAACAATCAGGAACACGCCCTGGAAGTTTGGTTAACATAATTGCCCATATCCGACTTATCCGACGTGACGGACGTTTGACGGGTTGTGAATACTATGGAACGGTGGGTGCAAATGATCAAAAGAAAAGGATTAGTAAGTTCATGAAAAATTGTTTTAGTCTGCCCCCTAAAATTCTCACAATAATCAAAACTCAGTCTTCGTCATCACTGTATTATTTCTTTCACTTGACGTTTTTCAAGCCATTTTTTTAGCGACGTTTGACTTTCACTCGATGGCTTTCCTGCTAATAACCCTTCTACACTAATATCTTCATCTATTTCTTCCCAGTGAATTCCATGTCCTCCACCAATTAAACGCCAACTATTACGCTCTTCCCGTGTAGCGTGAAGGAGTCGTGGGAACCAGGCTAACGGAGTAATGATACTCCTACCGTCACTTAAATCCACAGTCAAAGAATCGGAAGTAACCTTAACATTCCTTGCATATGGGATTTGAACATTAACCATTAAAGTATTCATGCCATTTCTCCAGGATTTCCCCCTGATGTTCTCTGACTATATCTTGAATACGGGAAATCTCTTTGCGTTTAAAACCACCACTATTCTGCAATCTAACCGGATCGAGCCAAAACTTTGCGATTCTATCATCCCGTTCGACGTGAATATGTGGCGGCTCATCTCCATCAGCGGAATAAAAGAAAAATCGATATGGGCCGATTCTTAAAACGGTCGGCATATTATTCTCTTGGGGCGTATCGCAAGTTCGGCAAAAATCAAGCTTCCGCCCTTAGGAGTCTGAAGGTTAAAAATTGACTCCTTGGACGAAGCAAACTCATCTATTGTCGGTTTCACCATGATCAACCTAAATCTTTTATCCTGACCGACTTCTTTTATTGAATAACATAAATCAGGAAAAATTTCAACTATTTGAGAGAAAAAATCAAAGATTAGAGATTTTGATTATGGGGATGGTGGCGCACAAAATTATGGGAATTATGGAGACGCTCATTATAAAAGGGGATCATCACCGATTGATTATTCTTCGACAGCAGCCGATTCCCGGTCGCTACCTACCGGCGGCCGGCCTTTAGAGACCGATTGGGGTATATAAAAAAATTTATATGGTCGAGCACAAAGTTAAGCCGGCGTATTTTTTTCAATCTTCAATTTTGTAATGTTATACCGCGCTCGAGGGTTATCCTGCGGTTGGCTAACAAATCATTTACCGTTACCCGGAGGTTGAATTTGCCGCGATATTTGCCGGGCAGAGGAATCCTGACAGTAACCTTGTCCCGGGACGAACGCAGCGTATTGCCGGTTCTGTAAACAACACTGCCCTGTTCGCCGAGCAGCTCGATCTTAACTTTTAAAATGCCGAATTTCTCTTTTTTATGATGTTTGAAAGAGCGAATCGTAAATATGATTAAATTCTTCCTATTAGAAAAATCGACAATCTTCACTTTCTCCTTAGTCAGGTAGTGAATCAAAGACTCTAATTCCTCTTTTTCAAAACCCTTTTTATAGAGGAGTTTAGTTTTTTTGCCCGGCAGCTTTATCTTGATCTCTTTTTTTCCGAACCTGCCGTCAAATTTAAAAAACAAACGGTAATAGCTGTCCTCTTGTGCGCGAATCTCTTTGACGCCATCTTCCACGTCGGCGGTGGCGACCAATTTCCCCCCGCTGTCTGCCGCAACCTTGCTTAAAATCCTGCTTAGCCCTGAAGTTTCGACATCTTTTGCTTCCCGGTCGCTGACTCTTAATCCCCCGAAAGCGATCACATTATAACAAATATTACTGCTGGCTATGATATTTAACATCTCTTCCGCCGGGAAAAAATCGGCAATGGACAGCACCTTTTTTAAATAATTCAGGCTGTTTATCAGTCCCGGTTCCCGGTTATACACATAGGTGGATAATTGCCTGGTAAAACCGCGAATATGGGATAGCAGGTCGACGGCTTCCTCCTGGTGGAAATGGAACCACCAGCGTTCCCCTTCGCGCAGCCCCAACAAGCGGGTAATTTTCCGGTACTTACTAATGTCTAACAGTAAAGAATGTTCCCGGAATTTGATGAATTCCCGGGGGAAGGTATTTAAGAATTGTTTGGCTGCTAAAATTTGCCTGGCGCCGAATTGGGCGCTTCTCGATGTGTCGTCTAATACTCTTTTGACGCTTTTGATTTGCGTTCTTAAATTTTTCTCTACCCCGACCCTATTTTTTTTGTACCGGGCACTGTCTTTTTCCAGCAATTGTTTGATATCCCTGATCATTTTCTCTTTATTCGGCGACACATTAATTTGATAAATGGTGAGAGGAGAAACCAGCAGCAGCGAGTCCTCCGGGCGAATCATTTCGGTAATAAAGTAAGAAATCCCTTTTCCCACCGCCTCCGTGTACGCGGTCAAATGAAAAGAAAGAATAAAATTCCGCCCTAAGTCGGAAGCTCCTATTAAGGTCCTGTTTGTTTTAATTAAGCCGGTAATTTCTCTTTTTTGACCGTTAATCGTTAGTGATAGATTTTCTTTGTTTAGGGCAGCTTCCCGGTGTGCGTCCGCGGCAGTACGCAGGGGGATGCTCAACTGTAAGTCCTCTTTTGCCGGCAGCGCCGGGGCAAGGAGCAGAAGAATAAAAAATAAAGAAAGAGTTTTTTTTAGTATCATTTTATTTTCCTCCGCCGGAAAAAATGGTTACCTGATGGTGAAAGCTTGCCATTTTTCCGACAGTCTATGTTTTTTATATCATAAATACCTGGAATTTTCAATCAAAAAAAAATATAATCCTAAATTCTAAAATTCAATGCCTGCCATGAAATGGGTGCGGCGCACCCGGCCTATCAGCCGCTTCGCGGCAGGGGCAGCGGGTGAGTGCTTTTGATTCTAAATAATAAGAAGTTTTGTTCAAACTTTTTTGAAGGTGCGGTATGCCGCTGACCCCCGACAACAATTCAATGGGGGTGGCCTCCCCGGCAGGGGCCGCCGGAGGCAAGAACGCCTTTACGTCTAAACCCCACTCGCGTGGGGTCTGTTAAATTTTTAAATTTAAAAGTTGATTTTTTTTTTTATTATGTTACTATAATTAAGGCTGCATATTTATCCGTTACAGGATTTCAATATCAGGCTGGTTGTAAAATATAGCAGCTAATCCGGGTATCAAATTGCAGGGAAAACTAAGATAGGAGATACAAATGAAACTATTAAGAAAAAAAATAACCACAGCGCTTATTGTGTTACTCATTATAGGTTTAGGCGCAGTCATTAGCGGAGGCGTTGAACCGGAAGAAAAAGAGGCATCTTTAAACCCTTTCTTTGTTATCTATCAAAAATTCTTCAATAAGGGCGACATAGAGAGTTACAGGATTCCCGGTAATAGTTATTATTTAGGTGAGATACCATCTCCTGTAGATCGCTCCCATGTCAAAGATGTTGTGAATCCCCATACCAGGGATTGGTATCCCACTTCTTACGACTTACGCACATTGAACAAACTCACCGCCATAAGAAATCAAGGGGCCTGCGGTTCATGCTGGACATTCGCCACCATGGCTTCACTTGAATCCTTCGGGAAACCTACTAACGATTGGAATTTTTCCGAACAGGATTTGAATGCCAACCATGGATTCGATTATGGAGAATGCACTGGTGGTAATCATGATATGGCAGCAGCTTACCTGGCCAGATGGAGCGGGCCTCTATCTGAAACGGATGTTCCATATCCATATGCTTCTGAAATGACCAGGGGAGCCTTCAGCCCTCAAAAACATATTCAACAAATTATTTTTGTCCCTCAAAGAAGCGATTTTGGGGATAATGATACCATAAAATATTTTATATCGACTTATGGAGCTGTTTATGTTAGTTTTTATTACAGCAGCAGTTATATAGATACAGCGGATTTGAGTTTTTATAATAATGTGAATATCAGCACCAACCATGCAGTGGCGGCAGTAGGATGGGATGACGATTATTCCGCCGCTAACTTTAGACCCGACCGGCAGCCCCCGGGTGACGGCGCATTTCTTATTAGAAACAGTTGGGGCACCGGCAGGCATGACAATGGCTACCTTTGGCTTTCCTATTATGACACTTCCTTTAAACCGCGGGCCTCATTGTGCAATGCGGAAGACCCTAAAAATTACGACAGGATTTATCAATATGATCCCTTAGGCCAGGTCAGTAACAGCGGCTACGGCGGTACAACCGCCTGGGCAGCCAACATCTTTACGGCAGGGGAAAATAATTTTTTGAAAGCAGTCGGTTTTTATACTACCGACGCCAACACCGCTTATGAAATTTATATTTATAAAGGCGTAACTCCCGGGAATCCCAGCAGCGGGTCTCTTGTGGCAACAAAAACAGGTTCCCGGGTTTACCCGGGCTATTATACGGCAGTGTTGAGCTCGCCGGTTTCTTTACATGTGGAGGATGTGTTTTCCGTAGTGATTAAATTCACCAATTCCAGCTATACATATCCTATAGCAATAGAAAAAGTGTACGCTGGATATTCCTCGGGCGCCGTATCCAATGCGGGAGAAAGTTTTATGAGCAGCAGCGGCAGCAGTTGGACCGATGTGTATAACTACGGCTGGAATGTATGCATTAAAGCATTCACAGTGAATTCCTATACCATTTCCGGGACTGTGTCGGCAGCGGTTGCGGCCATAGAAAATGTTCTTTTGAGCGGCCTGCCGGGAAATCCCCTAACCAACGCTTCCGGTTTTTATACCGCCAATGTTGAGAACGGCTGGAGCGGTACTGTAACCCCCACGTTGGCGGGTTACATCTTTGAAGCGCCTTCCACCACCTATACCGACGTTAACTCCGATCAAACCACCGATTATACCGCCTCCGGAGTTTCTATCACTGTCACCTCCCCTAATGGCGGTGAGAAGTTGGACGTAGGTTCGGTCTATGATATCACCTGGACCAGTTATGGAAATGTAGGTAATGTGAAAATCCAATATTCCACTAATGGTGGAAACTACTGGAGAATGATTACATCCTCAACGGAAAATGACGGGCTGTACGATTGGACCGTACCGGGAACGCCATCCGGCAATTGCCTGATTCGAATCCTTGAAAAAGATAATGACGGCGGCCCCTCAGATGTTAGCGATGCCGTATTTTCTATCGTATCCCCTGTTTTAGACTCCCTTACCCTGCGTTCACCTAACGGCGGTGAAACTTGGTTCAGTGACCGGACGCTGCCTGAAATCACCTGGTACAGCTCCGGCGGTTTTGATAATGTCACCCTCTTTTATTCGACGGACAAAGGCGCCACCTGGAAAACGATTGCTCAAAGCACACCTAATGACGGCAGTTACAGTTGGAATTTGACTGGCCCCTACACTCCTTCGGATGAGTGTTTGGTGCGAATTACCGCCAACGATGGAAGTGGCGATTCCGGCCCGTCGGATGTGAGCGACGCTGTATTCTCCATCGGATTTCCCCCAAGCCCCGGCTTTTGGCTTACTGCTCCCAAAGGCGGAGAACAACTGCCGGTGGGTTCCCGGTTTAATATCACCTGGGAGTCCCGGGGAATCCGGGAAGATGTAAAAATCATGTATTCTGCCGATGGTCAAGACACCTTTACGGTAATCACCGCCGCCACGGAAAATGACGGCGAATATGAGTGGATCGTACCGGACACGCCGTCGGATCAATGTACAGTTATTATCAGTAAAACCGGTGGAGGAGAGCCGGACGATTCGTCTGATCAGCCATTTTCGATTGTACAGCCGTCCGAAAGCGTTCTCAGGGTTTTATCTCCCAACGGCGGTGAAAGCTGGGACGCAGGTTCTCTGCAGGAAATTGCCTGGTCCTGTGCGGGCGATATTAATAATGTCACCATCGACTATTCGAAAGATAAGGGGGCCACCTGGAAACAGGTTGTGCTAACTACACCCAATGACGGCAGCTTCGAGTGGACCGTACCGGAGACCCCGTCGGATTTATGCCTTGTTCGAGTCACCTCTAATGATGGCGACCCTGACCCGGTGCCCTCGGACGTCAGCGACGACGTATTCTCCATCGTTATTCCCGGGCCGGTCATTAGGGTTATCTCTCCCAATGGCGGTGAACAATTGGTCACCGGTTCCCGGACTACCATAACCTGGTATGCCAACAATACCAGGGAAGACGTAAAAATCGAATATTCCACCACCGGCGGGGATACCTGGACTGCAATCGCCGGCGCCACCGCAAATAACGGTAAATATGATTGGACTGTTCCCGATGTAACCTCGGAGATATGTTTGGTGCGGATTAGCCAGACCAGCGGTCAACCGGTGGATTTGAGCGACAAGGTATTTTCCATAGTGCCGCCTTTATCACAGGACATCACCGTTATTTCTCCCAATGGCCGCGAAAGTTGGACCGCCGGTTCCCAGCAGGTAATTAAGTGGAGCAGTAACGGTGAGATTAATAATGTCACCATCGAATATTCGACAGATAACGGGTACACCTGGAAAATGATCGTGCAAACCACGCCCGATGACGGCACCTTCGATTGGACTGTCCCGGATACCGTGTCGGATAAATGCCTTGTGCGAGTGTCCGCCAATAATGGCGACCCGGACCCCGTACCCTCGGATGTCAGCGATCAGGTATTTTCCATTGTCTTATCTGTCCCCGGAGAGTTTAAAGTTACTTCGCCAAATGGCGGTGAATCCTGGGAAGTGGGATCGAGTCAATCGATTACCTGGAACAGTTCCGGGACTATTAACAGCGTCATGCTCGAGTATTCCTATGATAACGGGAATTCCCGGTCAACCATAGAATCCTCCGTTTCTAACAGCGGGACTTATGATTGGAATGTACCGGATGCGGTGTCGGATGAATGTTTGGTGCGAGTGACCGCCAATGACGGCAGCGGCGATCCCAAACCTGCGGACGTCAGCGATGAAGTATTCTCCATCGTCCTCCCCTCAGCGCCCACTATCAGGCTTATCATGCCAAATGGCGGGGAAGAATTAACCGTTAGTACGATATATAAAATATCCTGGTACGGTTCCAACACCAGGGAACCGGTAAAAATCGAATATTCCACCAATGCTGGGGACGCCTGGACGGAAATTGTCGGCGCCACGGAGAATGACGGCGAATATGATTGGATCGTGCCTGACGAACCTTCGCAGATATGTTTGGTGCGAATCGGTGAAAGCGGAGGTCAAGCCGTGGATGTGAGCGATGCGGTATTTTCTATCGTTTCGGCGTCGATCGGGGATATGACTGTTCTTGCTCCCAACGGTGGAGAAAACCTAACAGCGGGATCCGGGTATGACATTACCTGGACCTGCAGTGGTATAAATACCATTGCCATCGAATACTCGGTCAATAACGGCAGTACATGGTTGTATATAGACGAAACGTCGGCTGATAACGGCAGTTACGCCTGGACCGTACCGGGAACACCATCGAACCAATGCCTGATACGCATCAGGGGGGCCGGGCCGGATGAAAACCCCGCCGATGTCAGCGATGGATTATTTACTATTTCCGGTCAGTCGCAAGCCTCTATTGAAGTTTTTACACCCAATGGCGGGGATAGCCTTTCCGTAGGTGTGGAATATTATATTACCTGGGCCAGCAGCGGCGTTAACGATGTTCTCATCGAATACTCCACAGATTACGGCGACCAATGGACACCCATCGATACGGTGCCGGCAATAGGCGGTCGCTGCACCTGGACAGTACCGGGTACGCCGTCTGATGGTTGTATGATCCGCATCAGCGATACCGGTTCTGCCGTGGAAGATTTGAGCGACGACTTTTTCTCCATTATCCCGGATTAATTTATAAACGATAGTACCATGCGGCCTCCGGCGGCCCTGCCGGGGGCCAAACTTTTGAAAAAGTTTGATCAAAGCTTCTATTTATTTAGAATCAAAAGCGCTCACCCGCTGCCTCTTGCGGCGAAGCGGCTCATAGCCCCCCCACGCG
>JAGLSW010001213.1 GCA_023135565.1 Candidatus Aminicenantota bacterium
CCGCGGAGCGGTTTCGTCCAATGCCGAAAGCTGAAGGCTGTCCTTGAGGCTCAATCGCCGGCAGACGGGATGCAGCGGCCCACAAAATATAAAGGAGTCACTTTTACCGGCTGCCAGCGCACGATTTTTTCGGGGTAATATATAATCGGGATCAAGTTTGTCGGGGTAATAAGCCCGCCTATGCTGTATTTTCTAAAAGGCAGTAATTTCAGCATATTGCCCCGTTCTAAAATCTTCGAGTAAAGGCTTCGCAGCGGGGTAAAATTCACTTTGTGAATCCTGAGTTCAAGCGGCTCCTTATCTATAGTTATCTCACTCTTAATTATTCTCTCCTGCAGTTCTATAAAATTTTTTGAGAACTCGCCCAGGATTTTATAATCCGCGATCTCTTCTTTTACAGCGGGATAGTTAAAGAGCAGGGATAAAATCAGCAAACCGAAAAGAACATATTTAGTATGCTTACTGCGCTTGTAGAAATAGTTTCCCAGCAGGGCGGCGCAGCCCCAAAAGGCAAAAGAGGGATAAAAATAGTATTTGGAAGAAAGTTTGGGTAAAAAAGAGAAAAAAACGATATAAACCGCAAAAAAAGACCCAAAAAACAAAGCCCTTCTATCGGCTTTTAAAAAGTAGGCAAAAACAACCGCAGTGATCACTATCAAACCGATACCCACAGCGCTGCCCATGGCATAGGGAGATATATTCATGGGGTGCAGGATTAAGAAATACAATTTATAGAACAGGTTTTCGGTTCCGGCAAAATGAGTATAGCTGCCGGTGGAGCCTAATTGGAAGAGAAACCGGGTCAGGAAAATAGAAAAACTCGATAAAACGATGAGCAGCCGGTAATTTCTTTTTTTTTCGTATAGGAAGAGGGGGATGGCGGTTAGGATGATAGTCTCTTTGACCTGGAAGGCCAGCAGCATAAATAAGATATAGAGGACTTTTTTTCCATCTAAGTAAAATTTCAAAGCCGAGAAAAAAAGCAGCAGTGTCAGCGCGTATACGAAAGTGGAAAGATAAAGCACCACCTCGGAGATGTAGACGTTAAAACCGCAGAGCAGGACGGCGCACAGCGCCACTGTTGTATTCACCCGGAAGTATTTCGACAGCAGGTAGTAGAGCATAAACAGGGCGCCGGTAAAACAAAAAAAGCACAATAACCGGAACAGCAGCGGCGACAATCCCCCCACTTTGATAACCATCCAGAAAAGCAGGGTTAGCAGGGGATTAAAATCCCTACCCCTGACCAGGAATAGTTCCGCGGGTGAATCGTCTACCAGCACAGCGTGCGAAACCCACTGGAAATCGTCGGAAAAGTAGTAATTTTTTTGGAAGCCGTTATAAAAGACAAAAATAGCCGCTGTAATTATAAAAAAAACGATCAGGTTAAAGTATTTCTTTTTCATCTTCCAAATTATAACAGAAAGCAGCCTCCCTCCGCAACCCCGCGGCGTGGGGAACCTATGAAGGGCCTTTTTCAGTGCCGAAAATCTTCTCGCTTTTTTAAACAAAAGTTTTGGCCCGCGGCGCGGAGAAGCGTTGAACGGTGGTGCTTTTC
>JAGLSW010001214.1 GCA_023135565.1 Candidatus Aminicenantota bacterium
AAAAATTCAATGGGGGCGTCACCCGACAGGGCCGCCGGAGGCAAATCCCCGGTCAAACACATGATGTTGGAAAAACCTTGATATTGGTTGCTCTACAGCAATTCCTCATCAATTGATATTGACATTTAGCGCAAAATGTAGTATAATAACAGCTAATGCGAAAAAGAATTTTTTTTATAATAATATCAGTTATAGTAGTATTACATACCGGAATCTCTGCTAAAGAGGATTACTTAAAGATCGACACCAACGTAAACCCGGGGAAAATAAAGCAGGGAGAAGAGGGAGTACTGTCTATCAAAATCGTCCCAAAAAACGGGATAAAGATTTCTACTCACCCCAAATTCATGATAAAACTAAACCCTAACGACAACCTGACTTTCTCCAAACTCTTTTTTACCGCCTCTGAACTCAATTTCGAGACAAAAGAGGAAAACGATACGGTATTCTTAGACTTAGAGAAAGAGAACGAAATCAGTTTCAAAGTCAATGATTCCGCTCTTATCGGGAGAATAAATATTAGTGGGGAAGTCGTTTTTACCGCGGTTTTTAAAGACAATTGGTCCTTAAAAACCCACCAGCCTTTTAATGTAAATTTTTTCTCGAGGAAAAACAATAAATTAAAAAAGAAGTAATGTTTTTTGTCAGATTTGAAAAATGTTAAACAAAACAATCTGGAGTGAATTATATGGATATTTTTAAAAAGTGCTACAATTTCACCAGGGCGGACGAAGCCAGGGAAATGGGTATCTACCCTTATTTTACCGAAATTGAAAAAGTCGAAGGTAACTACGTTTGGGTAGAGGGGAAAAAAATATTAATGGTGGGTTCCAATAATTACTTAGGATTATTCGACGATCAGCGCATAAAAGACGCAGCCACTGAAGCCACCCAGACATACGGGAGTTCCACCTGCGGGTCCAGGTTTTTAAACGGCACCTATTCGCTTCACGTGGAGTTCGAGAAAGAAATTGCCGAATTTATGGGCAAAGAAGAGGCGTTGATATTCTCCACCGGATTCCAGACGAATCTCGGTACTATTTCCGCCATTGCCGGCAGGAACGATATCATTGTCATCGACAAGATGGTGCACGCTTCCATTATGGACTCCGTCAGACTCTCCTTTGCCGAGGTGGTTAAATTTAGACATAACGATATGCAGAACCTGGAAGATAAATTGAAAACGCTGCCCAAAAATAAGGGCAAAATAATCATAGTCGATGGAGTTTTCAGCATGGAAGGCGACCTGTCCAACCTGCCGGGAATCGTTAAACTTGCCAAAAAATTCGACGCTAAAGTTATGGTGGATGATGCCCACGGTGTCGGCGTGATGGGTAAAGGAGGCCGCGGTACGGCGGAACATTTCGGTTTAGAGAACAGCGTTGATTTGATTATGACTACCTTCTCCAAATCCTTTGCCTCCTTAGGCGGTTACGTGGTGGGAAAAAGAAAAATAATCGACTACTTACGTCATCATGCCAGGGCCTTTATATTTTCGGCCTCCATAACCCCTGCTTCATTAGGGGCAGCTCGCAAGGCGCTGGAGATCATCAAAAACGAGCCGGAACGAAGAGAACGGCTGTGGGAAATCTCCAGGAATATGAATGAAGAACTCACCAAAATGGGCTACCATACCGGCGATACAGAAACCCCCATCATCCCCGTGTTTATCAGGGACTTAGAAAAAACCTTTATGCTGTGGAAATTCTTACGGAATTTCGGTATCTTTACCAACCCGGTTATTGCCCCGGCAGTGCCGGCGGAAGACGCCTGTATCAGGACTTCTTTTACAGCCACCCATACCGACGAAGACCTGGAGTTCATGCTGAAAGGTTTTTATGAAGGCGGAAAAGCCATAGGGATGCTTTAGTTGGAGTATATCCCGGGAGAAGATCGAGAAGCCCCCACAGGTTGAGGAAGAGTTCATAGGCTCCCGGAGTTCGCCGGCAGTTTTCCGGACCCGGGCCATTCTTAACTTTTCCCGGTAACTAAAAGTCCCTCACGGGCAGCAATAGCTCACATGCAAATATCGGTAGTGGTAATCAGTTACAATTCGGAAAAGTTCCTAAAAAGGAACTTAGACTCATTAGTCAACCAAAGCGTTAAGTTTAAACAAATTATCGTAGTGGATAACAACTCCACCGATGACTCGGTAAAAATAATAGGGAGATACGCCCGCCGGCACCCCCAGGTTTTAAAAATAGCGTTAGATTATAACAGCGGGTATGCAGCCGGGGCCAACATCGGCATCAAAAAAAACCGGGCCGGTTTGCTCTTAGTGGCAAATGCCGATATCTTCTTAGAGATGGATTTTAATAAAAAAATAATAGAAAAATTCAAAAGCGATAAAGAAATCGCCCTGCTTTCTCCTTTAATTTTAAGGTTTGACGGGAAAACCGTCGATTCCGCGGGTCAGACTTTTTCCCGGGCGCTGTACCCGCGGGAGATCGGTTTCAATAAGCCCGCGGCCGCTGTGCCGGTGCAGGAAGGGCCGGTATTTTCCGTGTGCGGCGCAGCCACCGTATTCAGGATGGAGGCGCTGGAAAAGTTAAAGATAGGCGAAGATTATTACGATGAAGATTTTTATATTTTCTGGGAAGATTTCGATATCGGTTGGCGGGCGAACCTCTTAGGTCTAAAAACCATCTTTTATCCCGAAGTAGTGGTTTATCATTTTCGCAGCGCCACTTTAAAAAGGAATTTCCTGTCGCGTTTTTCCCTGGCTCTGAGTAGGAGCCCGGTCATAAAATACCACTTAGTTAAGAATCGCTATCTCACTTTGATTAAGAATTTCCGCTTCAAAAGGTTTTATGGGGCAATCCCTTTTATTATTTTCAAAGATATTGTTTGGGTGGGGTTGTTGACATTAAGCGCCCCAAAAATTATAATTAAGTTGATGAGATCGACACACTACATAAAAAAAGCCTTTAAAAAACGTCGGATAATTAAGCAGCGGATCGAGCAAAAACAAGCTGCGTCCACATCCGCTGCGGATGTAACCGGGAAAAATAATGAATGAAATAATATTAGTACTATCTTTTGTTTTGGCTTTCTTGTTGACTATTTACGGTACGCCCGTGGCCCGCAAAGTGGCCTTTCGCTATAATTTACTCGACACCCCCGACGGCGCTTTAAAAAAACAAAAAGAACCGGTACCTTACATGGGCGGGGTGATTATCTATTTTGCTTTTATTTCCCCGGTGGGCATCCTGTTTCCTTTCAGCCGGGAACTGTTAGGGATTTTATTTGCCGGGTCTATTGTTTTGATTGTCGGGTTATTCGACGATTTAAAAGCCTTAACCCCCGGCATAAAATTTCTCTTCCAGGTGGTTGCTACCTATATCCTCATCAAAAGCGGCATCCGCATTAGTTTACTGTTCCTGCCCGGCTGGTTAAACGCCATCCTCTCGTTTATCTGGATCCTGGCTATTATCAATGCTTTCAATATTATCGACATCATGGACGGCATGGCCGCTTCCGTGGCCATGTTCTGCTGCATCACCATATTTATTATCTCTTTATATAACGACAATTTTGTGATCTCGATTCTTTCATTGAGTCTAACCGCCGCCCTGTTGGGATTCCTCAAGTTCAACTGGGAACCGGCAAAAATCTATCTGGGTGATGCCGGCAGTATGTTTATCGGGTTGGTGGTGGGCGCCCTGACCATCTGGTGCGATTACAGCAGGTACAACGATGTGGCTTTTATTTCCGGTTCTTTGGTGCTGGCCGTGCCTATTTTCGACATGCTCTATGTTATGATCTTAAGGATTTTGCAAAAAAAATCGCCTTTTTTCGGCAGCCCGGACCATTTTGCGCTCAGGCTGAAAAAAAAATACGGCCTTTCCGCGGCCAAAACCGTTTCTATCGTTATCGCTATACAAATGGCGCTGTCAACCGTGGTGATAGTAAATTTCTATACTTCTCCCATCGTCACTATCGTAACGACCGTGTTGATCGTGTTTTTTTTCGCATTATTCGGCATCTTCCTCTCAAAAGTAAAAATGGCGGACGGCGTCCGCAACCGATAAAAACAAATAATGTAAGAAAAGTTTTGGCCCACTGCGCGGGGGAGCAATAAGCGGCTTCGCCGCAAGAAGCAGCGTGTGAGCGCCTTTGATTTTAAATTATAAAAAGTTTTGAT
>JAGLSW010001215.1 GCA_023135565.1 Candidatus Aminicenantota bacterium
AGCGGCTTAACGCCCCCCCACGCGCGTGGGGCCGCCGGAGGCAAAGTGAAACCGGGGCGGAGCGTATAAGTATAGATAAAAAAAAGAATCAACCTGTCTTCTTCTTTTTCCTAATGCATTAAGTGATGAATTCCCGGGTGTTGGCGCCGGTTATTTTAAAGATTTTTTGGCAAGGTAGGGGCTTTCCGGGTTAACGATCAATTTTTGTTTTTTTGGATCTATCAGCACATCCATATCTTCCATGGGAATCGCCCCTAACGATATGGCCGCGTCCCCGGGAAGCACCATAGCGTCTACATTGGCTCTCCTGTTTTCAAACCGGACTTCCACGGGAACGACAACATCGAGTTTCTTTTTCTGACCATCGGCCAGTTCAGCCATTTGTTCGTCTACTTTATCCAGGTCCAACTGCACCTTTACATTTTCATTTACGGCCAGCATATAGGCGCCGCTGTCTACCAGGGCTTTTACTTTCATGCGTTTTATATCTTCGCTTTTTATGTAACCTTTCCTGTGTAAGACAATGTCGCTGCCGTTTATCAATTCAATGTCGGCGTGTACCAAACCCATTTTGTCCTCCTTGGTTTTTTCTACTAATAATATAACTGTTTTTCCAGGGTTTGTCAACGACCCGTTTCATTTTTTAACAGTGAGAGCCGGGGCGGGGCGTATAAGTATAGAAGTTGAAAAAAGAGCGGCCCGCCCCTTTTTTTGTAGGGTCGGTCACCGGCACTGCATGGCCGTTCTCCGGCGCGGCTCTGCCCATCGACGGCGGCGTATATGCCGGGTAGCAGGATAGTTCGATTAAAAACCTGCCGGAGTGACATATAAACCCTAAATCCCGATTTTTTTAGTTGACAAAAATTGTTTTTCCGGGTATATTGTGCATAGGTGATTAAAATGGAAGTAATTCAAAAAGAACGGCTCCTCGGCGAAATAAAGCCCCATTTAAAAAATATGGTGACCGATATCATGGTGGAAAGCTTTAAAAGAGGAGAAATGAAGGAAATCTTCGAAGACCTCCTCCTGGCAAAAGCTATGGAAGAAACTGAAAATGAAGAAAACCTGTCATATGAAGAGGCGTTGAAACAGATCGAATGGTAGTAAAATATAAGCCGACTTTTACCAGGGATTTCAACAAAATCAAAGATATTAAAAATAAAAAAGAGATATATCAAATTTGTTTCCAGGATGCGATAGAGGCAGAGCGTATCTCCGGGAAGCGGGCAGAGGGTTTTGGACAGGAAGCAGCCGTTTTCGGCCCGGGAGCGATGCTTGCCGACCAGGGAGCGACCTGATCCCTCAGCTTTTTCTAACGATCCCGTCTGCGGGGAGCATCGCGGAGCGGATACATGGGTTCGATTTTGCCGGTTTTTTCGTTTAATTTCAGGGCCAATTTTTTTTGCCACTCTTGCAGCAGATCAGCCGGTTTTCCCTGGACGGGTTCGGCATCGGGGATATCGAAACGGATTTCACAAATTTTGATGGAGTTGCTGGTGACTTCTACAGCTACCTGCAATTTATCTCCTTTCTCATCAAGAAAATGATAGGCCCCGCCGTATGGACCGGGAAGTAAACGGGAGGCTTTATGTTCGATGGTATCGCCTGCCACTACATACTGGTGGATCCAAAAATTGTTCACAATCATTACGAAACGCCCGTCCGGGCTGAAGAACACGTCTCGTTTGTCCGGGTTGATGAGTTCTGCTAGAAGAGAAAATTCATATTCAATAATCTCTCCCACCGCTTCGCCGCCGGGGACGCGCCACATTCGAATTCCGTTGTATGTTCCTGTAATCACAGTATTTCCGTCCGGGCTAAAGGCAGCAGCATAAACGCTGCCATCGTGCTGCATCATCTTTCCCACCGGCTCGCCGGTATCGGTGCGCCACAACCGGGCGGTTTCATCATGGCTTCCAGTGAGCACCAAACGGCTATCCGGGCTAAAAGCAGAAGCAGAAATCCTATCACCATGTTTCATTACATTTCCCACCGCTTCGCCGGTATCGGTGCGCCACAACCGGGCTGTTTTATCCTGGCTCCCGGTAAGTACGAAACGGCCATTTGGACTAAAGGCAACAGTTCTAACCCGATCATCGTGTTTCATAACCTTTCCCACCGCTTCGCCGGTATCCGTCCGCCACAACCGGGCTGTCCCATCAAGGCTTCCGGTGAGCACGAAACGTCCGTCCGGGCTAAAAGAAACGACATATCCACTTTCTCCATATTTTATGGGTTTTCCCATCGGCTTGCCGGTGTCGACTTTCCACCGCCGGCTTGTGGCGTTGGAATCTCCAATGAGCACAGTGTTTTCGTCCGGGCTAAAGGATACGGCAGTAATCCAGCCATCGTGTTTCAATATCTTTCCCACTGGCTCGCTGGTATCCAATGTCCACAACCGGGCTGTATCATCGAAGCTCCCGGTGAGCACGAAACGCCCGTCCGGGCTGAAGGATGCAGCAAAAACCGAACTATTGTGCTTCATAATCTTTCCCACCGGCTCGCCGGTATCGGTTCGCCACAACCGCGCTGTGCCATCGTCGCTTCCGGTAAGCACGAAACGCCCGTCCGGGCTGAAGGATGCAGCAAAAACCGAACTATTGTGCTTCATAATCTTTCCCACCGGCTCGCCGGTATCGGTGCTCCACAACCGGGCTGTTTTGTCCTGGCTTCCGGTGAGAATGAAACCACCGTCAGGGCTGAAGGATGCAGGAAAAACGAAACTATCGTGTTTCATTATCCTTCCCACCGCTTCACCGGTATCTGTGCAGCATAACCGGGCAGTAGTTCCGCTCCCGGTAAGCACGAAACTGCCGTTCGGGCTGAAGGTAGCAGAATGAACACTACCATCATGTTTCATGATCTTCCCCACCGGTTGGCCGGTATCGGCGCTCCACAACCTGGCTGTGTTATCACTGCTCCCGGTGAGCACGAAACGGCCGTCAGGGCTAAAGGCAGCAGCTCTAACCCAATCATCGTGCTTCATGATCCTCCCCGCTGCTTCGCCGGTATCCATCCGCCACAACCGGGCTGTTTTATCCATGCTTCCTGTAATCACATTACTACCGTCGGGGCTAAAGGATACAGCCAAAATACTATTATTATGATGTCCTATCTTTCTCACCGGTTCACCGGTATCGGTGCGCCACAACCGGGCGTTATCATAGCTTCCAGTGAGCACGAAACGCCCGTCAGGGCTAAAAGCAGCGTCAAACACTGCGGAATTATGCCGGTATGTGGCGGATAGATTTTCGTAATCGTTTTGTATCAGGCAGCCAACCGCACTCCGCCGTGCGTCCGTATCCTTTACTTTCAAGGCTTGCAGGCGATACAAAATCCCTTCATCCCGTTCTCCTTGGGCTTCGGCGCGTAAGGCGCGGCGGCCCCAATAACGGGCCAGGAGCTCGTCCGCCCTGCCGGAATTAAAAGGTATTTTGCGCAGTTTTTCATAGGCGGGCAGCGGCACATCGTCCCTCGCTGTACGGATGGTTTCGATATACTGACGCGGCAGTATCACCCAGACCAGGATAACCAGCACAGCCAATATGGCCGCAAGCGAAGCGACCGTAATGTTCCTGGCCCAGTCGGTGGGCATCTCCTGCTTTACCCATTGGGGCGAAAAGACCCGCTCGTAAATAGGATTGCGCACTTCTAAGCGCCGGTCTTCCCGGGGCGACGCCGCCCCCGACAGCTTGAGCACCGTGTGCGTCAAAGATAGCGGGCTGTCTATAACCGGACTTCCCCGCAATATGCGGCGGTAAAGCTTTAATATTTTACGAACCGGGTTCTTTTTATGCAGCAGGCGGTCACGAACATAATTGAGATTATTTTCCTGGTGAGAAGCGCCCTGGGTTAGGAAATGTTTTTCCACCAGGGCATCGATATACTCTTCGCTGTTATCTCCCAGGCCCTCTTCCGCCGCTAAAAAACAAAGTCTCTGGGTCAAATAAGGATGACCGCCGCTCCAATATAGAATCCGTTCCAGCAGCGCTTCACCCCGGCTGCGATTTTCGTTTAGCCCGACTGCCAGGGGCAAGGCCTCCTGAGGGGTAAAATCATCGAGTTCGATAGGAAAACCGATATTAAAAGGCGTGCGGGCGGCGTCCTTTATCAACTGCGAGGGGGTGGCAACCCCTAAAAGCACGAAACTCAACCGCCGGTACTCCGGCTGCGTGGCCCGGGCATTGTAACAGGCGCGAACAGCGGCAAAAAAATCATCGCTGAAAGGCAGGGAAATAGTGGTGTCGATTTCGTCCACGAATATTACCACCCGGCTGTTTACCTCTTCCAGTACCACATCGCGGAAGAATTTGCTCAGGCGCTGCAAAGCAAGCAGGTGTTTTTGCCCTTCCCACCATGTACTTAGGTCCGTTTTAATGCCCAGCCAATCGCAAATTTCCGCCGCGATACCGCGGTACCAAAAATCCGCCGATTCTTTCCCCTTTTCACTGCCGATTTGAGACAGGTCCACAATGGCCGTGCTCACGTTTTGCTTTTTCAAGCGTTGGGCGGTGCGGGCCATCAAACTGGATTTGCCCATCTGACGCGGCGTTAATACGTAACAAAAATCTCCGGCCAATGTGCGTTCCAATAGCTCATTATCCGCCTCTCTCTCGATGTAACTGGGCGCATCCGGCGCAATGGTGCCGCCGGTGACATAAAAATCGCCGCCTCTTCGCCCTGCGCCGCTCATAAGTGACTCCTGAAATACTCGCTGTATAAACGGCAGCGCATTTGCACGGACTGCCGGTTCTCACCTTTCACCAGCCCGGCGCTCCTGAGACGAAAGAAACACATTTCATCAGCGCAGGAGCCGCTCCGCAGCACCTGGCCCAGGGCGTCCTTTAATTCTTTCTCTTCATGTAAAATCCACAGGAAACGCCGTAAATGATCTCCTAAAGGGCCTCTGTCTTCTACAGCCTGTTTTTTTAATTGGGAAAAAGCGTATTCCTTTTTGCCAAGCATATACAATGAGGCGCATACTAAAAAAGGCTGCCCGCCGGTAAGGTCTAACAAATCTTCGATCTCCGTTTCGCTTCTTAACGGAGAACCGTAGCGGGCATTCGCCTCTTTTACCCGGGAAATATCGAAATCCGCCATCTCTATCAAATAGCCCACATTAAAAGGAGATTGGTTTATATCCTTTATCCACAGGTACGGTTCGGTAGAATGGGCGATGATCAGGTTCAGGTATTTCCAGCAGTCTTCAGTGGCCCTGCGGTTATGCCAGCCCCGTAAAACCGCAAAAAAATCATCCCTGAAAGAACAAGAAAATACCCGGTCCACCTCGTCGAATAGGAGCAGCACCGGTTCCCGGGCCTCTTTCAACACCGCCTCTTTCATAAATTTGGTGAGGTTGTCTTTTGCCCCACGGTGGTCTTTCCAGCAGTCATCCGGTTCGATCCCGGTTTTTAATTCCTCGGAAATTTTCCAGGCCAGGTCTTTGCACAGCGCTGCCATGGACGTTAACTTCGCTTCATCCACCATTTGAAAATCAAGATAAAAAGCCTTTTGTTCGAGATTTTTTGCTTCCCCATATGCCCTTGCCAGCAGCGAACTTTTCCCCGTTTGCCTGGCCCCTTTGACTTTGGTAGTAGACCCGGTTTTTTTTATCTGCCGGGAAATTTCCTCATCGATTCCGCGTTTCACATAGAAAGGCGAATCTAACCGGACTGTCCCGGTATTCAACTCGATTTGGGATGATAACCTCAGGTCGGCGGCCGGCAGCGGCGCTCCGATGCCATCAGTGGCATCGAAAAGCGTTTGAATGCCCGACGCGGAGGCAGCGTCATCTTGAACCTGCTTTTTTTCCGGCAGCGCTTTATGTTCTTCGATGGCGGCCAAAAGCTGCCCGGCGACGGTTTCAAAAGGAACACCGGGGGTCCATTTTGCATACTGTATGGAATCCAGGTATACGCCTAAATCATGAGGCAATTCACCGTCGAAATCCACCCGCACCGGCAGGATAGTAAATTTCCCTCCCCGCTCCTGCGAGAGTTGGTGCGCAAGCTTGACCTCCTGCCTCACCATTTCGCTGCGTATAGATTCTTTAGATAATAGAACGATGAAAATTTCGGATTCTCTTAACTGTTTTTCGATCTCCTCAGCCCACTTGGTGCCTACAAGTATCCCGGTGTCCACAAAGACTTTGTGGTTATTCCGGCTGAGAAACTTCTCTAAAAAACCGGCCATCTCCTCATCGGGCTTGACGTGCCGGTAACTGATAAAACATTTACTCATGGGTTTACTCCTCTATTCTTTTTTCAATTATAACATACAAATATTTAATTAGAAACCGGGAACGCTCCGTATAAGTTCAGAAGTAGGTGAGAAAAGACCAGCCTACTATGAAATTACTATAGCCACAGAGGGCACAGAGAAAAAGCAAAAGCATTTTTACCACGAAGAACACGAAGCGCACGAAGAAAAAAGCAAGAAACAAAGGAGACGGGCCTTGGGATGATCGGAAGGCTAAAATTCCCCTCTCAAATAGTGCCATTTGGC
>JAGLSW010001216.1 GCA_023135565.1 Candidatus Aminicenantota bacterium
CCGGCAGGGCCGCCGGAGGCAAAGTTGATAGAAGATCAGGGGTTACGCTTTTTTAATCGGGTGGCGGATGATGGTTTTCAACTTCTCCGGTGCGCTCTTCCTGGGATCGCCTAAGTAAATCTCATGATGCTCGCCGTTAAAAGTATACCCTTCTGCTTTGATAAAATTGTGCAGTTTCTCGATGGTAGGGGTTTCTTCAGCATAAGGGCCGATGTGCATTATTTGCGCCGAGAGACCTTCGTGAAAACTCTCGAAATAGGCTTTATCTATGGCGGGCGGATTTTTCTTTTTAATTAGCTGCTCTTTTGCCTCTTCATAAACCTGGTCAGTTACCCGGTCAGGCTGCATAATCATCAGCGTCCACTGCCATAGGCTCTTTTCGCCGCTGTGGAACACATCATAGTCCTCCGCATACCACAAGCCTTGAAGAGGCAAAACCGTATAGTCGAAAGGTTTTTCCTTATCTTTTTTACACATGAACTTAATAGTATAAGAGAGTCCGTACAGGACTTCTACGCACTCCTTGAAATCCTGCGATGTATTGGGATCGCCTTTACCGTCGATTTTGATAAATTTCAAAACCGGCACTTCTACCAGTCCCGGTTTTTTTGCCGAAGCAGAGAACAACTCCTTTAATTCTTTCTTATAATCGATTTTTTCAACATTTTCTTTCATGATAACCTCCGTAAATTTTTTATGCTATCAAGGGCTACACAGCGTGGGGGAGCGTTGAAATTACCTCCCGCGGGAAAACAACGGTCGATTGCCGGCATATCAAATTTATTTTTTCCTTTCTTAGCAGCCAGGATCAAAACCGCCGCGGTGCCGACGACTACTGCTGTCCCTATAGCCAGCAGCCAGGGAAATTTTTTCTTTTTCTTCTCCTTTTCTTTTTGCTCCACGGTCTTGCGCGGAGCATGGACTACATTTTTTCTTATCACCTCAGAGACGGCCAGCGGTTCTTTATGAGCAAAAAAAGACTGTTCCGCAAAAACCTCCCGGTATGACGCAAAAGACTCCGGCTCGATACCGCGAACCACGGGTATTAGATCGACAGCTCCTTTATCGAGCATTTCTTTAAATTTTAAAAAATAAGCGCTTGCCCGGTCTTTTTCTTCGAGTTTTTCACAGCACACGCCCAGGAGCAGGAAAACTTTTGCTTGTAAACCCGGTTTAACCGCTTCCTGTAGTAGGATAGATTCTAATTTTAAAAGCGCCGCTTTATATGAGCCGTCCCGGTATGTTTCCAGTGCAGCGGCAAAACTATCCTTTTGGCGGCTGCTGTCTGCTGCCGCGTCAACAAAAGAGTAAATTGTGTAATCGCCAAAAAAAAGCAGTAGGGCCAGTAATATCGCCCATGATTTTGTCCTGGTGTATGTTTTATTCATGATATACCTCTACCTAATATACTAATACAATCGAGAAAAAATTTTGTGACATTTTTTTCACTTTTTCCTTTAATCTAAGTTGAAGAGTTTGTATTTTTGGGCCAACATCAAAGCCTTGTTAAATTCGGCGGCTGTGATGCCCCGGGAAAGCTCCGGGTAGTTGTGCGCCCTAAAACAAGGCCGGTATTGAGCCATAATATTTAAATAGGTATTCGGGTGCAGTTCTTCAGCCACAAATTTCAAAAAAGCGTCCGTACCGGCAAGATCGTTGGGCAGCACCAAATGTCGAATAATTAGTCCTCTTTGGGCAATATTATCTTCATCTAACTGCAAAACCCCTACCTGCCGGTGCATCTCCTTTAAAGCCGTCCTGGCCAACCCGGGATAGTCGCTCACACCCCGGGAAAATTTAGCTGCTGTTTTTCCCTCCGAATATTTGAAATCGGGCATATAGATATCTATTATCCCATCCAACATGCGCAGGATTTCT
Source organism: Candidatus Aminicenantota bacterium (assembly GCA_023135565.1). Classification (GTDB taxonomy): domain Bacteria; phylum Acidobacteriota; class Aminicenantia; order UBA2199; family UBA2199; genus JAGLQA01. The sequence continues at coordinate 1,879 of JAGLSW010001216.1, forward strand.
ACCCTTTCGTAACCGCCGCTGTTGTAAACGATGGGGACGTTTAGCCCCTTTTCCACGGCAAAAACCAGGGCCTGTACAATATTAGGCAGGAAGTGGGTAGGAGTGACAAAATTGATGTTGTGACAGCCGGTCTGCTGCAGCCGCAGCATGGCATCAGCCAACAGTTCATCGCTAATTTCGTCCCCTTCCCCTGAATGGGAAATATCCCAATTCTGGCAGTAAAGGCAAAGCAGGCTGCAGTAGGTAAGAAAAATGGTGCCGGATCCGCGCCTGCCTACCAGGGGGCGTTCTTCACCATAGTGTGGCTGGGCTGAACTGATTTTGACTTTTGCTCCGGCTCCGCAAGTGCCGGTTTCACCAGCCCCGCGGTTAACGCCGCACTTCCTGGGACATAACTCACAGTGGTCATAAAATGCATAAAGCCGTTCTGCCGCCTCCTGCAATTTGCCCTTATGATATAGTTCGATGTAAGCCGGTGCAAACATTTTACTCACCTGGTACAGTGCCGGGAAACTTATTGTCGTTATAAATAAAATACCATTCGATTACCGTGTTCTCAAGCTTGAAGTAGTGAAAAATATAAAAGACACTGAGTATCGAGCAAAGCAAAAAAACAACCAGGAAAAGAAGATTATTTAAAAAGAGAAACAAAACCAGGAAAAGTAAAAAAGAGAACACCACAAAAAACAAAACAAGAAGATGAATCAGGCGTTCATGCTGCAAAAAAAGAATCTGCCGCAAATGGAAACCCAGGAAGTTCTCGTCAAAAGAAGCTCCAGCCAACCTATTTTCATGCTCTTTAATAAATTCGGTCATACCTCTCATTCTTAACCTCGATTTTTTCATACCTATATTCTATAAAGAATCTACTGTTTTTTCAATAGCTGCACCCCGTTTTTCTACAATTCCTTATTTCTTTCATAGGGCGGGTGGCACCCGCAGCCCATGAACGTGGACGAAACGATTTCCTCTTTTTTAAAAATCTTCGCAAAAAAACAAGATTTTCACGGAGTAGTATAGGGTAGGGGTGAACCTCGCCCTTTGCTTTGCTCCAGGAAAAAAATCAAAAAAAAATTTCAGTTGACAAATTTCCAAATTTATACTATTATATATAGGTATACCAAAATCAGGTAAGGGTATATGCAGTTATGAGAGAGCTTCAAAAGTTTGTATAATTGTCGTGTAAAAACTGTGCTTGAGGTTTCTCTCGATTTTTATAGGAATTTTAACTGTATACAAAGCTGGTAAGAATTTAAATTTACATATAGGAATAAAGGAGTATAAATTATGAAAAAAAGATTTTTTACAAAAAAGTTATCATTGAACAAAAAGACTATTTCCAATTTAACCAACGAGGAGATGGAAAATAGCCGGGCCGGTACTAACGCTAAAACATGTGGTGGAGATACTTGTGAAACTCATCCGGTTTGCTGTCCCACTTCCCCGCCTTGCGTCAGGGTAAATAGGAATGCAATGGCGGCTTTTTGTAGGACAGTCGGCGCTAAATGTTTAGATGCAATCTAAAGAGTAATAACAGCGCGGTTTTACCCGGAAAATATTGATTCATCCGGGTATCGATTGCAGCACAAGATTACCCAAAAAAGTGGGGGTGTGTGAAAAAGCTGGTTGGGATATTTAAACAGGTTATTAAGACTATCCAATTATCTATCTTTTTATCCCGGTGCAAACTTTGCGGCAGTTTGTTGGTTCTCGAAGGTGAAGAGTTAATATGCAGTGAATGCAAAGCAGAGATAATGCCGGTTGATGCGCCGGTTTGCAAGCTGTGCGGTAGAATAGTCGAAAATAGACACCGCATGTGCGGTGAATGCATCGTTAAACCGCCTCGCTTTAAGAAACACCTCTCTTATGCAATCTATGACGGAGTACTGAAAGACTTAATCCTGCTGTTCAAGTATGGCGAGATCAAAAAATTAAAGAAGTTATTGGCCCGGTACTATATCGAAATAATTGAAAAAAGAATAAATGAGAGATTCGACTTTATAATTCCCGTGCCTGCCGATAAGAGTAGGAAAAGGGATTTCAGTCCTGTTTACGAAATAGCAAAAATCTTGTCGAGAAGACTGTCTATTCCTCTCTTACGCGGGAATCTAACAAAAATAAGAACCACCGAACCCCAGGCAGGTCTAAGCAGGTACAAGAGACTAAAAAATCTTAATGGGGCTTTCAAAGTAAAGGATCCTACCCGGGTAAAAGGCAAGAAAATATTATTAATAGATGACGTATATACCACCGGGACAACCATAAAAAAATGCAGCGAATTATTGGCAAAAGCAAAAGCTGATGTGACAGCTTTAACCCTGTCCAGATCGATGTAGTGTCTTGGTTCCTCGCGCCGCGGGTTTTTTTTATCGAAAATAGTTGCAATTTGCTCAATTAAATTATACAATCTGTATTTAACGCTAACGAGAAAAAAGAAATTAAAATGAATGCAGCAAATGTGATAACCATATTGAGAATAATCCTGGTGCCTATCTTCCTGGTTATTCTACTTACGGAGATGGAGAACAAAGAAATTTTTGCCGTGATAGTCTTTATTATCGCCGCCATCTCCGATGCCCTGGACGGCTATATTGCCAGGAAATACGACCAGGTTACGGAATTAGGAAAATTTTTGGATCCCCTGGCTGATAAATTGCTCATCGCCGGCGCGCTGCTGGCTCTTGTCCACTTAGGAAAGGTTGAGACCTGGGTGGCTACTGTAATCATTCTAAGAGAAATTTTTATTACCGGGTTTAGATTTTATTTCCTGGTAAAAGATTCTATGTTTTCCGCCTCCTGGTTAGCCAAGAAAAAAACGACCTTTCAATTAGTGTCCGTAAGTCTTATCATACTAAGTGAGAAATTACCCTACCGGGAAATCGTTTTTCAAGCCGCGACAATACTTCTTTATATGGCAGTTATTTTAACGATTTACAGCGGTGTCGAGTATGTGCTGAAATACTCAAACGCATTAAAAGAAGAATAATGCCCTACAAAAAATATCCCCTGCTGAAGAAAAAAAATTTGAAAACCATTTCCATAAAAGAGAGGAAATCACTGGTAGATATAAAAAATTTCACTACGCCTTACCTTCCCGGTTCCGATTTCAATGCTTTTATAAATTCGCTTCCCGATTTCCTGGCCGCAAAAGAGATAAGGGAGTTTACCGGTTTGCTGCGGAATGCCAGGCAGGATGAGAAACCGATAATTTTAGGCACAGGAGCCCATACCGTTAAAGTGGGTTTAAGTCCTGTAATCATCGATCTAATGGAAAGGGGTTGGATATCCGCTATAGCAGCCAATGGGGCTTTTATGATCCACGATTTCGAGATTGCCCTGGCCGGGAAAACTTCCGAAGATGTAGCGGAAAATTTGCATAAAGGTAAATTCGGCAGCACCGCGGAGACGGCTTTATTTTTGAATGTTGCTTTGAAAGAAGGGTGTGAAAAAGGTTTCGGCGGTGGGGAAGCAGTGGGCTGCTACTTGAGGGAGGCCCGGCTGCCTTATAATGAACACAGTATCCTGTACAATGCATATAAATTTAACATACCGGTCACGATACATCCGGGAATAGGCACTGATTTCATCCATTATGCTCCTAATTTTAGTGGAGCAATTACCGGTGAATTGGCGGAGAGGGATTTTTTGTTATTTGCTTCTATCGTATCGCAGTTGTCCGGCGGTGGTGTGTATATGAATGTTGGATCCGCCGTCATTTTACCGGAAGTATTCCTTAAAGCTGTATCTTTCTGTACAGCCCAGGGCATTGAAATGGAGAAATTATACACCGCGGTATTTGATTTTAAGAAACATTACCGGCCCTCGGAAAATGTAACCGGCCGGCCGGTATTAAATGGCGGGAAAGGTTATTATTTCGTGGGCCACAACGAAATTATGATACCTCTGCTGGCGGCCATGTTGATAGCTCCCCGGCAGGGCAGTGTAATGATATAGGGGTGCAGCGCACCCACCCTCTAAGCCGC
>JAGLSW010001217.1 GCA_023135565.1 Candidatus Aminicenantota bacterium
TTTTTGTCCAACTTTTTTCAAAAAGTTGGCCGCCGGAGGCAAGCCCGATAGAGTTCGCGAATGCCCGTTTGCCGAAGGCCGAATGCTGAAAGCTGCTCACGGGCTTGAATTAGCCGGGGGGTTCTGGTATACTACCCTATGCCGAAAGCGAAGACGCACGTAACCATCATACAGCCTGTTTTTTTGTTTTTATCGAACCGGGACGGCAGGCGTTCCGGTTTTCTCCCGGGCGGCTTATCGAGCCGGGCCGGCGGGGTTCCGCGGGAGTAAACCGGGATGGGTAATGTTCGCATCGGGGTTTTTCTTTGTCACTGCGGCAGCAACATCGCCGGGGTTGTAGACATCGCCGCTGTGCTGGCTTATTCTAAAAACCTACCTTTAGTTAAATATGCGGCGGATAACCTCTATACCTGCTCCGATGCGGGTCTTTCGGCCATCAAAGAAAAAATAACCGAACACAGCCTGAACCGGGTGGTAGTGGCCTCCTGTACGCCGCGCACCCACGAAGAACTGTTCCGCCGCGCCTGCGAGGAAGCCGGTCTGAACCGCTACGTTTTCGAATTCGTCAATATCCGCGAACACTGCTCCTGGATTCATATGAACGAACCGGGACCGGCTACCGCAAAAGCCGGGGAACTGGTTCGCTTAGGAGTAAAAAAAGCAGCCCACTTGCTGCCTTTAGAAACAGCCACTGCCCCGGTGGAACCGGCGGCGCTAATTATCGGCGGCGGTGCAGCGGGCATGAGCGCTGCTCTGAATTTAGGCCGGCAGGGTTTCGCGGTTCATTTAGTGGAGCGGGGCTCAAAACTCGGCGGTCTAACAGCCGGGTTATGGAAACTTTTACCCGGCGACCGCCCGGCGTCCGAATTAGTGGAAACCCTAATCAGCGCAGTAAAAAAATCAGGAAACATCTCAGTCTATCTCGACAGCAGCATTAAGGAGGTTTCCGGTTTTATCGGCTCTTTTGCTGTGCGGGTGGACACCCCGCGTGGGGAAGAGGCTTTCTCCGTAGGCACGGTGATCGTGGCCACAGGCGCCCGGGAACTCGAACCCCAGGGGCTTTACCGTTACGGCGAAATAGAAGGAGTGCAAACCCTGCGCCAGTTAGAGCAAGCCCTGAAAAGCGGGAAAAAAGATTTTACCGACGTGGTGTTTATCAACTGTGCCGGGTCCCGTACCGCGGGCCGCGAGTACTGCGGCCGTATCTGCTGCGCGGCGTCGTTTAAGAATGCCCGTTTTATTCGCGAAATCTGTCCTACAGCGCGGGTTACGGTGCTGCAGCGGGACGTAATGGCTTTCGGCAAAGATTTTGAAATGGAGTACCGCCGGGCTTTGCAAGCCGGGGTGCGTTTCGTCCGGTACGACCCGCAGCGGCCACCTCAAATTACCGGTGAAAAGCAGGTTTCCGCCGTCCGTGTTTTTCACACCCTGGTAGGCGAAGAGTTGACCTTACCGGCATCGACCGTGGCGCTGGTTACTCCTTTAGTGCCGAACGAAGGGGCGGGAAAGCTGGCCCGCATGTTAAAAGTGCCCGTAGACACCCACGGTTTTTTTCTCGAAGCCCATATGAAGCTCAGGCCGGTGGAGTTTGCCACCGAAGGGGTTTATATAGCCGGGACAGCCCGTTTTCCCGGCAGCTTGCGCGAAGCCGTGACCCAGGGCACGGCAGCGGCGGCAAAAGCGGCTGCCCCCATGTACGCCGGGGTGGTTACTCTCGAGGCCACGGTTGCTAAAACCGATACCCGTATTTGCAGCGGCTGCGGTAACTGTGTCACAGTGTGTCCTTTCGATGCCGTGGAGATAGAGCAAGACCGGGCCGGGCGGAATGTTTCCGCGGTTAATGCCGTATTGTGCAAAGGGTGCGGCGCTTGTGCCGCGGCCTGTCCCAATGGAGCTATCCAGCAGCAGGGTTTCACCGACCTGCAAATTTTCAGCATGGTAGAGACCTTGACCCTGGAAGGAGGCGCCGATGTCTTCGCTCGATAAGAAAGTGGATTTTCAACCCAAAGTGTTGGTATTTGCCTGCAATTGGTGCAGTTACGCAGGAGCGGACATGGCCGGTGTATCCAGGCTGCAGATGCCGCCTAACTGCCGGGTAATCCGGGTGATGTGTTCTGCCCGGGTGCGGGCTGAAGCGGTGCTTTCCGCCCTGGCAAAAGGCATAGACGGCGTGTTGGTCTTGGGTTGTCATCCCGGTGAATGCCACTATTCGGAAGGTAATTATTACACCCGCAGGCGCGGCCTGATGCTGGAAAAACTGCTCGATACGTTCGGTATCGAGAGAGAGCGTTTCCAGGTGCGTTGGGTATCTGCCTCGGAAGGGGTGAAGTTTGCCGACACTATAAAAGAAGTAGTAGACGCGATTTACAAACTCGGCCCTAATACTATATTTGAGTGAATGATGATTTTAAATTACATGCCTTCGGCGACCAAAAACCTTTTTGAAAAAAGGTTTC
>JAGLSW010001218.1 GCA_023135565.1 Candidatus Aminicenantota bacterium
AAACTTTTTCAAAAGTTTGGCCCCCGGCAGGGTCGCCGAAGGCAAGAGGTTTATAATAATCTTTAAGAATTGTTTCCATTACTTTGGTAGTGCGGGCCGCCGTGACGCCCGTGCTTGGGCATTCGCCGCCATGCAGCAGCGCATCCACTACAGACCTAATCAAAGGCTCCTGGATCGGTTCGGGCCGGGGGAATTCAATAAGTTCAACGTCTGTTTCCGACTGGAGCAATAGCGGCGAAAAATCGAAAACCGAAAAGTTGATTTTTCCTTTGCTGCCTATGATTTCTACTTCGTCTTTCTCTTTTTTAGCGGGTATGGAGAAGCACCAGGAACCGCTGCCTAATACACCGGACTCAAAACTAAAAGCAGCGCAAACAGTATCCTCCACCGGGTATTGGCCGGACAGGTTGGCGGCAAACCCTTTTACCGACACTATAGGCCCGAACAAATAATCTAAGTAATCTAATTGATGAGAGGCCAGATCCACGAATAGCCCGCCCCCGGAAATCTCCGGTACAAACCGCCAAGGGAGCGTTTCCGACTGCAATAATTTTTCCGACGACGATCTATAGAGGCGCACATTCAGTAGGTGCGGCTTACCGATGACGCCCGACTCTACAAATTTTTTGACCATGAGAAACGCGGGCAAGCATCTACGGTAATAGGCCACGAAAAGCATTACCCCGGCTTTTTCAGCGGCTTCGATCATTTTCAGGCACTGCTTATAGTTAAGAGCCATGGGTTTTTCCACGTAGACATGCTTACCCGCTTCCGCCGCCATGATAGCGTACTCAGCATGGGAACCCGGCGGCGTGGCTACATAGACGGCATCGATCTCCGGGTCGGCGATTAGTTTTTCGGCGTTGCTGTACCACTTGGGCACACCGTGCCGTTGAGCGTAGTCTTTTGCTTTTACCGGGTCGCGGCGCATCACCGCCGCCAGTTTCGATGATTCGATCTTATTAAAAGCCGGCCCGCTTTTTTTTTCGGTCACATCGCCGCAGCCGATAATACCCCAGTTCACTTTTTCATAATACTTAACTTTTCTAATAAGGTTTTTCCTTGACTTTGGCATCATAATTTATTGCTAATCCCATTTTTTTAGTTCAGGGATAGACAGACCTTGACAGGTTTTTTTGTCAGTAAATCAGGTATTTCGGTATGCCGGGGAATCGCTTCGATATGACCGGTTTGAGGATTGCACCACAAAGAATAGGACCTGCCTTCCCGTTTTTAATAACAGCCATATCTACGGAGATGTTTTAATAAAGTATTCCGCTTCATCCGATCCGTACAACTTCCCGTATTGCATTTTGGGGAACACCACGCAGCATATCTTCTCTACGGCCCTCGAGGATTAGGGCGATTGCCCCTCCCAGGCTTTCCCTGGCTTCTTCTATGGTTTTTCCCTGGCCGTTAGCTCCGGGTATTTCCGGGGAATAAGCGATATACCAGCCTTCTTCTTGCTCGATGATTGCTGTAAATTCATTATGCATCGTTTACCTCATATTAATATAATAATACTATATTAAGAAAATTTCAACTGTTTCCTGTATTAAAAGAAAATTGAGAAATTTTTTTTAGAAAATCCCACTCCTCCGGCCATGCTGCAGCAATTTTATAATTTTTCGATCTCTGTTCTGGAAAGTTCGGTGGATTTTACAATTATCTCGATATCGATTCTTTCATTTTTTAACTGCTTGGCAATTTCCCGGACTTTTTCTTTTTCACCTTCAGCACGTCCTTCGGCCCGGCTTTTAGCGCGGCCTTCAGCGCGACCTTCTTCCAGACCTTCCGCCCACCCTTCGGCCCATCCTTCCTCTTTAGCAAATTGTTCTTCAAATTTTATCGTGGCTGCTATACTGGCCTCATATCTTAACTCTTCTAAGTAATACCGGTAGGCTGCCAGCTCCTTGCCGGTAAGGTTGATCTCTTTTAGTTTCTCACGGGCTTCGGCGAGTCCCCTGGCCTTGAACTCCTCTTTAATTTCGCTGTTTTTGAAAAAATATACCCATTCGTCGAGCCTGTCCCTGGCTATATCGTTGAAACCGTTCACCTTTATAATATAGTGATCCGGGTAAATCGAGGTTACGGACGGTTTTTTAAACATCTTCTTTTGCGCTTCCGATAACTCCAGGGTATCTTGTCTATGAATTCCTGTAAAAGTAGTGCAGCCATGATAGATGTAATCCATACCCTGGCCTAAATCGAAATATACCACACTGACGGTTATCACCTTTTTCACAACGTTGTAGGGCTTGCCTTTGTCGATGTGTTCCGATATCGCTTTGGCCGTGTTGTACAGGATTTTGTAGAAGTAGTCCAACTCCCGTGTGTTCTGGATTTCCACTATAATCAATTCATCCTTCGAGTCTTTCACCATAATATCGACGCGGTTGCTTTTGCCGTCTTCTCTCTCTTTATTTCCTTCGCTCTCTATAATTTCCAGGATTTTAATATCTTCATGCAGCAATTCGCATAAAAATCCCTCTAAAATACCGAAGTTAGCCTTGCTCCTCAGCAGCTTCTTTACAGCCCAATCGAAACGAATATGTGTTTGCTTATCCATAGTATTTATTTTTTACCTTATATTAATATAATAATACTTTATTAAGAAAATTTCAACTGTTTACGCAGCTTTTAGTTCATTTTTTATTTGGCCGGAAAACTATGCCTGTATGGACTTCTTTAGCTCCGCGTAGGGGATGTTGTTGAAAGGACAAACCTTGATACATACGCTGCAGCCATGCTCATTATAAAAATGAGGCAGACATTTTTCCTTGACAATATGGGTGAGACTATTGTTTTTTTTTATGGGTTCTTCTAAAATGGCTGCCCCGGGGCATCTCTTTATGCATATCCGGCAGCGGCGGCAAAATTTTTCGATCCAACTGTGCGGATTCTCACCGGTAAATACAGGCAAATTCTCGATACCGGTATAAACAAGCCCGATACGAATACGCGGCCCGAATTTTTCGGTGATTAAAAGACCGTGCAGCCCATGCCTGCCCAACCCGGCTTTTTCGGCTGTAGGCGGGTAAAGCGCCATGCCGGAAAGCGCGGTGCCGCCCTGGGCGCCATAACCGTTCTCCCTTAAGAAACCGGTCAGTTGATTGACGATCCGGCCTAATTCCGCATAAGAGCGAAAAATAGTATGCAGCGCAGCGTTACTGGGCGCCCGGTTTATTTTTTCTTTGTTCATTTCTTTGAGCAGAACGATAACATTAGGCGAATAAACGGGATATTCTTTAAAAATCAGGTCGGGTGTGAGAGTGGTCCAACCGATTTCATCGGCCCCTAAGCGGCGGGCTTCTTTTTCTATTTGCTCGATGAACTCCGGGCTTGCTTTGGTTTTTGGGTTTCGCGGGTTTTGGTTGAGGGTTTTAACTGCCGCGATGATTTGATGCAGGGAGCGGTCGATAAAAGGTTTTATCCGCGTTCCCAAAAAAAGAGCGTCTTTGAGGTTCAACGGAGGAATGCTTTTCTCAGCCTCTATGTATGTCTTTCCCGGTGAGTGGCGGTGGGGCTTAAAAGTACGAAGTTCCCGGTGCGTATTTAACTCGATGTCGAAGACCTTTTTTGTCCTGTTTTCGACAATCTTGGCGACTTTTTTTTTAATAAAGTTAAATATCATGATACTTGAATTTCTTAATGATCTATAGCCCGGCTAAAATAGCCTGGATATCTTTGTCACTAACGGTTGATTTTTCAGACTTTGAATGAAAAATTTCAAGCTTCAATTGACTCCCACAACGTGTCTATTTTGGAGACTCTGTTGTTTTTAACATCATCGACGGCTTCTTTCAGTCCGTTCAATATCTGCTGCTTTTCAATCTCATTTTTTTTGAATTCAACGAATTTGGTTATTGTAAAAGTCTGCATTTTATTTCTCACTCGCGTATATGATATTATAATTCGTCCGACATTTCAACCGTTTTCCTCAATTTTTCCCGATAATTTTTAAGAACCGCTGAATGCTGCATTGGGCTTGATTACCTCTCCCGGTTATGGTATAAGATGTATAGGAAAAACGAGGTATAATGGATTATAATAATCTTTTAAGCTATTTAAAGAAACGCCAGCCGGACTTCGTGACTCTCCTACAAAAATTGGTCTCTTTCCAGACCTATACAGGCGAGAGAGAAAATATTAATAAATTTTTAGATTTCTTAGAAAATCTCTTTGCCGGCTTTGATCCACAAGTGTCCAGGTTCCAAACCGGGCAGGGCGATATCCTTACCCTTTCTTTTTTTCCCCGGGGCGCTGATAAAGAGGTTCCGGACGCCGATTTTATCGTACTCCTGGCCCATGTGGATACGGTAAAAGTTTCCCAAATACAGCCACCGGCAAAGATTAAGGGTGATCGTTTTTTTGCCAACGGCTGTTACGATATGAAGAACGCCATCGCCCTTTTTTATTATGCTCTCAAAGCTCTCAAACATTTCGACGCCGCGGTAAACAAACAAATAAAGATGGTCCTCACGCCGGACGAAGAAGCGGGCAGTGAAGCTTCGCTGCCTATTCTTTTGCGGGAGTGCAGCCGGGCCGCGGCTGTTATACTACCGGAACCCTGCTGTCCCGGCGGCGGGGTAAAAACCCGGCGCAAGGGGGTGATAACCATGCAGGCAAAACTAAAAGGCAAAGCCGTTCACAGCGGCATCGAACCGGAAAAAGGGATAGATGCCAACCGGGCATTGGCGCAGTTGATAGGCAAAATAGATAAGATAGCCCGGGAAGTAGGGGCGGTTAGCTTTAATCCCGGCATCCTATCGGGCGGAACAAGCAGGAATGTGGTTTCCCCTTTTAGTTGTATGGATTTCGAACTGCGCAGTTACAGCAGCGGGTTATTAAAAAAAGCGCTGCGGGAAATAAAAAAAATAGGGTATATCGGCGGCGCCGGCTGCGAGATTGTAAAAGGGATCGAGCATCCGGCCTTAGAGTTTGACCACAAAAACAGGAGAATTTACGAAATTGCCGTGAAGATAGCTTCTTCGTTGGGTTATGAACTTTCTGCCGGCAGCAGCGGCGGCGGGTCGGAGGGTTCGCATCTCTCGTTTGCCGGTATCCCGGTGATAGATGGATTAGGCATGAAGGGAGGGGCTGCCCATTCGCCCGGGGAATATATCGAAATGGCCGATTTCCCATTTCGGGCAGCTTTAATCACCGCTTTATGCCTGGAGGTTTAAAAAAAATGATCGAAATAAAGAAAATCCAGGACATCGAGGATTACAAACAACTGGCGCAGGTACAAAAGAGTGCCTGGGGTTTTGACGATATCGAAATCGAGCCCCCGCATATCATGACCCGCATCCAGAAATATGGCGGCCTGATCCAGGGGCTTTTCCATGGCAGCGAAATGGTTGCTTTTACTGAAGCGATAATCGGCAAATGGCAGGGGGAATATTTTATCTACTCCCATATGGCCGCGGTTAAAAAGGAGTACCAGGGCCGCGGTTTCGGTTTTTTGTTAAAGAAAGCCCAGGGGGAAGAGGTTTTAAAAATGGGTTACCGGTTGATGCGCTGGAGTTTTGATCCCTTAGAGTCTCAGAATTCCTTTTTCAATATTCACAGGTTAGGGGTGGTGAGCCGTGAATATGAACGGAATGCATATGGAATGGTCGAAAGTGGACTTCATGAAGGACTGCCTACGGATAGGTTGATCGCTTCCTGGGAGTTGGATTCCGGGCGGGTAAAAAAGCGGCTGGAAGAGAAGCTGCCGAAGCAAATAGAAGCAGTACCGCCGGCATCCCTCGACTCTTTCGTCGGCCCGGTGGCATATATCGAGATCCCCCGGGATATACGTTCGCTAAAAAAAGTTGATATGAAGAAGGCCCGTGAATGGAGGATGAGGACGCGGGAGTTATTTGAGTTTGCATTTAAAAAAGGATATAATGCTGAAGAGATCGTTTTTTCGGAAGATAAGAAAAGAATTTTTTATAAGCTGGTCTGTTATTGACAAATACATGCCTGGATGATATAAAAACCTATGAATTTAAAAATCGGGAAAATAGAAAGCGTAGAAATATATATGGTAAAGTTGCCGCTGGTCAATCCCTTTGAAACCAGTTTTTCGGTAGAAACCCATAAAGAAGCGCTGCTGGTCAAAATAATCTCTTCCGGGATTACCTGTTGGGGGGAATGTGTGGCCTCTCCCGCGCCCTACTACAGTTATGAAACCAATGAGACAGCTTACCATATAATAAAAGATTTCCTGGTACCTCTTTTACAAACCGCCTCAGCTAAAGGTTTTTCCTTAGCCGGGCTGCAAAAAAGTTTCCTCAGGATCAGGGGCCATAATATGGCAAAAGCAGCAGTGGAGAATGCACTGCTCGATCTCCTGGCCAGGAAGGAGAGCGTTCCCCTTTATGAACTGATCGGTGGCCGGGCAAGAAAAATCATGTCCGGTATCAGCATCGGTATCAAAGAGACTCCCCGCGCTCTAATAGAAGCGGTACATAAAGCAGTGGAAAGCAGGTATCACCGTATCAAGATGAAGATCAAGCGAGGTAAAGATATCGAATATATGGAAGCTGTCAGGGAAGTATTCCCGCAGATCGATCTAATGGTGGATGCCAATTCCGATTACACTATGGCCGATATAGAAACCATTAAAAAATTTGATAAATTCGACCTGATGATGATCGAACAACCTTTAGAGCATGACGATATCTATTTTCATTCCCTGCTGCAAAAAGAGATCAAAACCCCAATCTGTCTCGACGAATCCATCAAAAATTTAAAAGATGTCGAAGCTGCCCTGCGTATGCGGAGCTGCCGGGTTATCAATATCAAGCAGGGCAGGGTAGGTGGTATACTGAACGCCTCGGCTATCCGGCAGTTCTGCTGCGCTAACGACCTGGGCATCTGGTCGGGCGGTATGTTGGAAACCGGTATCGGCAGGGCCTTTAACATTCACCTGCAGACTTTACCCGGTTTTGTGCTGCCCGGGGATACATCCGAAACCTGCCGTTATTTTGAAGAAGACATAGTAGATAAGCCCGTGGTGCTCGAACCTGACGGTTTTATCGAGATACCGAAGGGAGAAGGCACCGGTGTGCAGGTGGTGCCCGAAAGATTAGAACGAAACAAAGTTTTTTATGAAAAATTAACATAGCCCTGCGGCCCCACGGCGTGGGGAACCTATGAGCCGCTTCGCGGCAGAAGCCAATGATGGCCGTTTATTGTGTAGATAAGCGTATCGCTCAACAAAAGTTTTGGGAGTCCAGAACCCTTTTTCAAAAGGGTTTTGGCCGCCGGAGGCCAAGAGGATAGACGCGGCGTGCGTAGTTGACAAAGGAAAAAAAAGATGAACTTTTTCACACACTTAGAATGTGGCATGTGCGCTAAGGAATTGCCGGCAGACAAAGCCTGGAACCTCTGTCCCGACTGCGGCAAACCCCTGCTGGCCCGTTATGACCTAAAAGCTGCTAAAAAAGCGGTAAGTCGCACCGAAATCGCATCGAGGGTTCCCGATATGTGGCGTTATTTCGAACTGCTGCCGGTTCTCGATGCCCGGTATAGACTATGCTTAGGTGAAGGTTATACTCCCTTACATGCCGCTCACCGTTTAGGCAGGGAAGTAGGCTGCAGCCAATTATTTGTAAAAGACGAAGGCCTTAATCCCACCGGTTCTTTTAAGGCCCGCGGGCTATCCGCCGCCGTCTCTAAAGCATATGAATTGGGCATAAAAGCGCTGTCTATTCCCACTGCCGGCAATGCCGGCGGAGCCATGAGCGCTTATGCCGCCCTGGCCGGGATGGAGGCTTTTGTTTTTATGCCTAAGGATGTTCCGCCGCCATTTATAAACGAATGCAAAGCCTTAGGCGCGAAAGTTACCCTTATCGACGGTTTGATCACGGACTGCGGTAAAGCCGCGGCCCGGGAAGTAAAAGAGTATGGCCGCTTCGATCTTTCTACTTTAAAAGAACCTTACCGCATCGAAGGTAAAAAGACCATGGGTTACGAAGTGGCGGAACAATTCGGTTGGGCGCTGCCTGATGTGATCATTTATCCAACCGGCGGAGGCACGGGTTTAGTAGGTATGTGGAAAGCCTTTGACGAGATGGAGCAGTTGGGCTGGATCAGCAGTAAACGTCCGCGCATGGTTACGGTTCAATCCGCGGGGTGTGCTCCCATGGTAAAAGCATTTCATGAAGGAAAGGAGTTTGCCGAACCCTGGCAGGACGCAAAAACCATAGCTGATGGACTGCGGGTGCCGGCAGCAGTGGGTGATTTCCTGGTACTGCGGGCTTTGCGGGAGAGCAGCGGTACCGCGGTAGCTGTCCCCGATGAAGAGATTATGGAAGCCACCAACCTGTTATAGGGCGTACCCAGGGAATTTTTGCGGCGCCTGAAGGCGGCGCTACAGTGGCGTGCCTCAAGGTTTTGAAGAAGCAAGGCTGGATCGAAGACAATGAAAAAGTCGTGCTCTTTAATACCGGCAGCGGCCACAAATATGCCCATTTATGGTCGTAAAAAGGGGGCTGGATTTCACTGCTTTTGGTGCACTGCCGCGCAGCGGCTCAGAGGGAGGGTCCCCTCGCGCCCCCGCAAAAAAGTTAAAAAAGTAGAGTCTTTTAGTTGAAAAATTCTCCTATTTGATATACAATATAGAACAGGTAATAGATAAGCAAATTTATGTCGTCATACGGCGGTAAAGACCAGGAGTTGCGGTATAATTCAAGTCCCCACTTTGGTGTCGGTATGTTCTTCGAGCTGGTCTTGAAAACGGCATATCTTTTACTGTGAGGTTTGAAAGTGGACCAAGATTTCGAGGAAATATTTTCGCTGCTGGATACTATCGAGAGGATAGAGATATATACCAAGCAGAACGCGGATCCCGATACTTTTTTTGCAGCCAATTACCAGAAGACTTTTAATGACAAGATAAATTTACTTATCTCGATTAGCCGGGAAATAGAGAGAAAAGACGACGATTTGAAAGAGGACCTGGAGAAGAACTCCCGGAAATAAATTACAAATCCCAAATATCAAACATAAACGAAGAGCTACCGGGAATTCGTCTCGTTTCTTAAAGAAAAAATTTTACTTCCTGGGGGAGTAGGTGAATTGACCCTCGGAAAGGATGATATCATTCTCAAAATCGATAATAGAAATGCACTGATAGTTCCCGGCAGAATGTCCCCAGGAAAAAATTCCCCTCTTGCCGCCGGAGCCTATGGAATAATGATCGGGTCTCGGATTACCGCTCCTGGTGTAATGCCAGGTAAAGTTCCAACCGTCCACCCTGACGATTTTCTTTACAAAGTGCGGCTCGAGATAACCTAAGCCGGCTGTATCGTCGTCGTCGGGAAAGAATGCAAAAGTATTGCTATAAGAAGTGATGGCAGTTCCCAAGGTTTTCATCTCGCCCATGGTGGCCTTTTGCTTTCCTTTCTGGAGAGCCGCCAGGAGATTCGGGATAGCAATGGCGGCTACAATACCGATTATCGCAACCACTATCAACAGCTCGATTAACGTAAAACCCTTTTTACTTTTGTCCATTTGACCTCCGGTCTATATGCAAACATACAAAAATGTATTAGCAATTTTAATGCCATGTCAGATTATGTCTCGAAAATCGTTATTATAGCAGGGGTTTCTACTAAATGCAAATAAATATCGCACAAAAATTGTCAATTTTAGTGACAAAATTTGTCAACTTGCGAACATTTTTTGCTTCTACCGGGGCTTCTACCGGCCTAAGGTGGCCACCATTACCGCCTTGATAGTGTGCATACGGTTCTCCGCTTCATCGAAAACGATGGAAGCTTCCGATTCGAATACCTCTTCTGTGACTTCCATGCCGTCGAGGCCGTATTTTTGGTAAACCTCTTCGCCGACTTTGGTATCCCGGTTATGGAAAGCAGGCAAACAGTGCAGGAATTTAACTTTCGGGTTCCCGGTCATATCTAAAGTTTTTTTGTTCACCTGGTAAGGTTTGAGGAGTTTTACCCGTTCTTCCCAGACCGACTCCGGTTCGCCCATGGATACCCACACGTCCGTGTATAGAAAATCACAGCCTTTGACAGCTTCCGCTGCATCTTCGCTGAGTGAGATTTTTGCGCCTGTTTCTTTAGCCATATCGCGGCATTGTGCGACTAAATCTTTCGCCGGTTGACAGGTTTTGGGCGCAGCAGCCCTGAAATCCATCCCCATTTTAGCCGCCCCAACCATTAAGGAATTGCCCATGTTGTTATGCGCATCGCCTAAGTAACAAAAAGAGATTTTGTTGATGGGTTTGTCCGAGTGTTCCATCATAGTCATAAAATCGGCCAAAATCTGGGTCGGATGGAACTCATCGGTCAGGCCGTTCCATACCGGCACACCGGAAAAGGCAGCCAGTTCTTCTACGGTAGCCTGTTTGAAACCGCGGTATTCGATGCCGTCGTACATGCGGCCTAATACGCGGGCCGTATCTTTCATGGATTCTTTCTTCCCGATCTGGGAACCCGAAGGCCCTAAGTAAGTGACATGAGCACCCTGGTCTAAGGCTGCCACTTCGAAAGCACAGCGGGTGCGGGTAGACGCTTTCTCAAAAATGAGAGCGATATTTTTTCCCGTGAGACGGGGTTGTT
This sequence comes from Candidatus Aminicenantota bacterium, assembly GCA_023135565.1. Lineage (GTDB taxonomy): Bacteria > Acidobacteriota > Aminicenantia > UBA2199 > UBA2199 > JAGLQA01. Next base: position 10,578 of record JAGLSW010001218.1, read on the forward strand.
CGCTGCCGGCGTATTTTGCTTTTTTTAGATCCAGCGAAAGGTCTAAGAGGAATTTTATCTCCTGTGGGGTGAAATCCAGTAACTTTACAAAATGCCTGTTTCTCAGGTTAAATGCCATTTTAGTCTCCTAAAAATTAAGAATTAATTTTGATTCTTTATCTTACCTTAAAATGCAGTTTTTATCAAGCCGGGGCGCGGCGCATCTACTCTCTTGGCCTCCGGCGGCCCCTGCCGG
>JAGLSW010001219.1 GCA_023135565.1 Candidatus Aminicenantota bacterium
GGCAGGGCCGCCGGAGGCTCATAGGCTGGGTGCGCCGCACCCCCGCCGGAGGCAAATTATAATCCCAAATATCGCGAGTAAAGCGCCTTGCCGACGCCTTCATCACCAGTGCCCTTTATTATAGCACGACCATCCTTGAAAATAGTAAAATCCTTGCCTTCCGCCCGGAACTTGAGAATAAATTCAGTAGCGATCATATTAGATACACTCTTTTCTAAATTAACCGCAATCTTCCGTAGGTCGATAACCCTGTCCGCAGGCGGTATGATCTGTACCGAATTAGCACATAAACCGGCCACGATCTCCTTATTCTCTTCATTCAAATATTTGAAATCCCGGCTAACACAACATTCGCAATTATCGCTCTTCTCGATCTCGATGAGATCGAAACGATGATCCCAAACATCATAAATAATCAAACGCCGCTCTATATCTTTTTTTAATAGGATTTTTATCGCCTCTACACTCTCGATGGACGCAATTATATAAGGTATGGCGTTTAATATCCCGGCAGTCTCACAGGTCTGCATCGCGCCCGGCGGCGGAATTTCCGGCAGCAAACAACGCAGACAAGGCCCATCCGGCAGTATCGTCAACACCATGCCGTTAGTCTGTAAAACCCCGGCATAAATCCAGGGGATACTATGCTTCACACAGACATCATTGATCAACATCCGGGTGGGAATGTTGTCCGTAGCATCCAGCACTAAATCGAAACCGGCAATCACTTCCTCGATATTACGGCTGTTTATATCTTTTATCAAATACTGGATCTCGATTTCGGAATTGATCTTTTGCAGCTTACGCGCCGCAGTCACTGCCTTGGCCTGTCCCACATCTTCTTCATCAAATAATATCTGCCTCTGCAAATTATTTAATTCGATGATGTCCCTATCGACGATTTTTATAACGCCTACCCCGGCCCTGACCAACAGGTTGGCGCTGTTAGTACCCAAAGCGCCGCAGCCGATGATAAGCACCTTGCTCTCCGCAAGCTTTTCCTGGCCCAGCGGACCGATCTTATCCAAAACAACCTGCCGCGAATACCGCGATGACATTAAATCTTCCGGCTGTTTATTAGCCATCTTATTTTCTCCTATTTGCCTCCGGCGGCCCCACGCGCGTGGGGTGGCGTTAAGCCGCTGCGCGGCAGGTCCCTGCCGGGGGCCAAACTTT
>JAGLSW010000122.1 GCA_023135565.1 Candidatus Aminicenantota bacterium
AAACTTTTTATAATTTAGAAGCAAAGGCGCTCACCCGCTGCTCCCTGCGGCGGAGCCGCTTATAGGCTGGGGACGCCGTCCCCCTCACACGCTGTCCATGCCGCGAAGCGGCTCATTGCCCCCCCACGCGAGTGGGGTTAGCCGGTCGGCAAGCTTGATGGCTTCCAGCATGCTGGAGGGATTCGCCCTGCCGGTGCCGGCGATATCGTAAGCCGTGCCGTGATCGGGTGAAGTCCTGATGTAAGGCAGTCCTAAAGTAACATTGACCCCGGAATGAATGTTCAACAACTTAAAAGGAATCAAGCCCTGGTCATGATACCAACAGATTACGACCGAATTTTTTCTCTCCCGGGCTTGCAAAAAAACCGTGTCCGGGGGAAAAGGCCCGGTTATATCCATCTTGTCCTCCCCGGCGAGAATTTCTAAAGCCGGGAGAATTTCTTCTTCCTCTTCCTTACCTAAGAAACCGCCTTCACCGGCATGAGGGTTCAAACCGCTGAGTAAATAGGTTGGGGGCGCCGCCCCCTTGAATAAACGCAGCAATTCCCGGTTTACATGACGAACAAAAGCGACGATCTTATCTTTTTTGATGTGCTCGAACACCTCTTGCAGAGGGATGTGAACTGTGAAAAGGGACACTTTCAAATCTTTCGACCAGAAGAACATAGAGTAGTCTTTAATACCGGCGCTTTCCGCCAGGTACCCGGTATGGCCGCTGTATTTTATGCCTGCCCGCAGCCATTTTTTTTTAGAGATAGGAGCCGTTATTAGGGCGGCGGCCTTTTTCTTTAGGGCAAAGCTAACCCCGGTTTTTACGTATTCAAAAGAAGGCTCACTGCCCACCGCGTCTTCTACTTCGTAAAAATAGACGCCCCTCTCCCGGATATCTTCTATGTGCTGCACTAAGGGAATGTGTTTATCCGGGTAATAACGCCGTTCACCGATAATTACCAGCGCACCTGTAGGCGTATAATTTTGAAGACTTTTAAATATAATCTCCGGGCCGATCCCTTCCGGGTCTCCTAAGGTAACGGCAATAGTTTTATTCTTCGTTTTCTTTTTCAGCTTTCGGTTCTTCTACTTTTTCTTCTATTTTTTCTTCTGTTTTTTCTTCTACTTTTTCATGCCTTTCGTCTACGAATTCAGGGTCTTTATGCATATATTTTATATAGTGTTTGAAAATGATTAAGTTATCTTCATCCGCTTTCTTGACTTTAATACACTTGCCGTCATACCACTCGATCCTTCCCTTAACTTCCGTCCCGTCTATCAATGCCACCACCATGGGCGTCCGGTTGTTCATTTGTTTGATGTAATAGTAATTTTCGGCATGCGTTTTATATGGCGGCGGCGGCTTCTTTTTCGAGTCCTTTTTTTGGTATTTTTTTATTTCGTTTAAATCGGGCTTAATCAGCTTACGAGTCATTTTAGCTCCTTTTTTTCTTCGATAAATTTAAAACTACTATATGATAAAATAAATGCAAGTAAATGTCAAGTAAGTGTTCAGTTTTCGGCCTTCAGCCTTCAGCCTTCAGCAAACGGGCAATCGAGAACTCTGAGAGGCTCAGGTTTCCCCTTTAACACCTTCCCTCGCAGTATTAAGCCCTGCTGCTCTTTCCCACCACTGCCCGGGGTTTTTTTTCACTTATTTCTTCTTATAACCGGAAGGTGTTTTCTAATATGGAGGAGGTGGTTACTGTTTTTATCCCCGGCATAGTTTAGGCAAAACCGGTAACAATCAGGCGATTTTGAGTAATGAACCCCACGCACGTGGGGCCGCCGGAGGCCCGAAAAAATCAAAAAAACTTCGCAATAATATTTACCTACGCAGGAAAGAAATTCAATGTTCCCCGAATTTATTTAGGATGTCGAAGATGATGTCGCGCACTTCGGGAAACACTTCCTCGAAAATAACTTTATTGCCTTCCTGCAAATACCTGCTTGCATATAGAAAGGCTTTTAGAAGTTCCAGCAGGTCTTCATCCCTGATATGTTCTTGTGCCGCATTGACGGCTTTGATGAAAGCGTCCTTATCCCGGCGTTCCGCAAGTTTGATCATATACAGGGTAATTTTCTGCTGTACTTCGTCTACGTGGTGCCACTGCGGGAGTTTCAGCAGGGTCAGGAACAAACCCTCCGCCCTGCGGGTGTCGTTTCGCTGTAAACACGCCTCGATGATCTGGCCGACAAATTGAGCAACACTTTCAAACTGGGATTCTTCCAGGTTTTCCAATTCGATCTTTCCGGCCAATCCTTCCATATGTTCACCGAAGTCTCCCAGGCAAGCTTTATTAATCAAAAATTTTATGAATTCTAATTTATGGTTTATTTCTTCGGGATTCAACTCCATAAATTTTCGGTAATATTCTCCAGCCTCTTCATATCTTCCTAATTTTGAGAGAATCTCTGCTTTTTCACACCAATAAAGTGCGTTTTTTTTGTCTAATTCAATAGCTTTCACAATCAACGGTAATGCCTCTTCATATCGTTTTAGATAATTTAAAGCCACTGCATAAGAAAAGTATGAGGAATGCTCCTCCGGGGCCAATTCATTTGCCTTTTTGAAATTTTTCAAGGCATCTTTATGCTTCCTAGTAGCGATAAGGAGCATTCCTTTTATGATCCAATATTTGAATTCTTTATTATCTAATTCAATAGCCTTTTCAATTACAGGCAGCGCCTCTTCCATATGATTTGATTTTTGTAACGCAAATGCTTTGCCATGATAATATATGGGTATTCGGGGGTTCAGTTTTATAGCTTTGTCAAAGTACTGCAACGCTTCCTCTGCATCACCTGTGTTCATCAGGAATGCACCTTTTGTAAATAAGAAACCGTCATTATACGGTGAGTTTTTTAGAATTCTGTCTAAAATGGCAAGGTATTCTCCTTTATCATCAGTAATCGGGAATATCGAAATTTTTAAAATATCATTGCACACTTCCGGGTATTTTTCCTGCTCTAAATGAACCTGCATCAACTTCTTATAAACCGTTTTTACATCATGCTCATTCTGCCCGGTTTCCAATTCTTTTTTGAATTCAAGAATCTCTTCCTCTGCCTCGGAATAATCGCCCGCTTTTAACAGGTAATCGGTTCTTTTATCGAATATATCGAATTTCAACTCGCCCCGGGCGGCGTGCTGCAAATAATAAAGATAACGATTCAATTCTTCAGCATCTTTCCTCTCATTTCGGAGGAAAGCTGAGTCCAAATGCTGCGCAGACCGGAGAAAATCAACTTTTAACTCTTCCGGGGTGAAATATATTTGCAAGAATTTAACAAAAATACTGAACTTCTTTTTGCCGGATACGGTGGCTGTCTGCCGCCAAATACGGAATAACCGCTCAGTGACATCATAGCGGGTGATTTTGTGCCTGCCGTACTCCACCGGCTCTATAAAACCGGCGTCTTTGAGTCTCTTGATATGGGTATAAACGCTCTGCCCTTTTAGCCGGGCCTTTTGGACAATCTCCTTGGGCGTGGCCGGGCCTTCCATACCGGCAAAGGCATCCAAAATCGTCCTCTCCTGGGGCGCCAGGTCCGAAAAACGGTTGCGAAAATATTCGCCCAAACCCTCCATCAACTCATCGATGGCGTCCTCTATCTCAAAAACGTTTTTCTTGGTTACAATGTCGTATAAAAAAACCACTAACCTGGGATTCCCGCCGGTTAACTTAGAAATAGCGGCAATCTTATTTTTTAAGTGCTTTTCCTTTTGCTCGAATTCCTTTTCCATGTGGTCTTCAATAAAACGCTTTCGCAGCATTTCCAGCATCTGCTCTTGCGTTAAATCCACCAGGGGAACGGTTTCGAAAAATTCATAAAAAGGCTGTTTAGGGCTGACAATCTCCCGGAAAACCCGCACCGCCGTGCCGATGATCATTACCGCCTGCTGGTCCGATAAAAACGAGCGCAGCTTTTTGAATTCCTTGTCCTGCCACTGCTTAAAAACCTCTTCTAAGTTATCGCAGAGGATAAGGATTTTCCGCTCGCCGCTTTTAGAAATTTCCTTCAATGTCTCGAAACAATAGTCGATCACGTCTTCGTCGGTTTCGAGTTCCGCGGGTATCCGCCAGCGCTCCTCCCGGGGCCTGTTCTCATGAAACCTGTCGAAAACTTTTATCAAAAAAACGGTTAAGGAATTTAACGAAAATCGCTCTTCTTCCAAAAGCAGCGCGGGCAGGATACAGGTGGATATGTCCTCGAAATCCTCATGTGCACACCGGTTATCGAAAAAATGATAGAGCAGGGAGAGCAGGTGCGTTTTTCCCAATCCCCTGCGCCCGGTTATCAAACAGTGTTTGGCCGGGGCGCCGCCGCAGAATCGCGCGGTCTTTTCAAGGATGTCTTTCAGCACATGATCCCGCCCCACAATGATACGCTGCAAACTGCCGGGCGGGCTGCGCCAGGGCGAAAATGGATTCAGCGGCAGCGTTCGCCTCTTCTCAAACGCCATGGTATCTCCTCCACCAATCTTTTAACCAATTATTGCTAAAATAAATGCCGCCCTCCGGCCGGTCTCTCTCGATGTAAAAATCACTCTCCAGCGCGGATAACAAAAGATCGAATTTGTCCCGGTCACCCGCCGCTCCCGTTATTTCCGTGTAAATAGAAAAAAGCCTGTCCGCCGGGACGCCGTTTTCAGCAGCGGCCAATTCTTTTAATATTTGCTTTGCGCACTTCGCCTCTTCATCCTGGTAATAACGCCATAATCGCTCATAGTAATCCTCGAAATAACATTTGTACTCGGGGCCGTGAACCCTCTTCCCATAACACTCTTTCACTAACGCCGGGGTTATCTTGCGCCCGCTGTTCCACGATTCTTTAATAACGGAGTCGAGCAAAATCTGCAAATAGATGGGAATAAGGGTGCCGGTGACTTTTAGAATCGCTTTGACCACTTTGGGTTCAACCGCTAACTCTTTTGCAGTCAGGATTTTTTGGATAAAATCCTCAGCTTCCGGGGAAGCGAAAGGGCCGATATTAACAGCAGGCACATCGTTAATGGTGCGGGTGGCCTTTAGATAAGATATCACTTTCTCGATGCCGATAGAACCGCCGAAAATAAACCTGACTTTTTCTAAGAAAGGCTCTTCATGCCTCAATTTCCGCAGCCACTGCAAAACCTTTACCGCTTCGTTTTTGCCTGTTTTGCCTTCATTGATAAAATTGTGCAGCATCAGGGGAAACTCATCGAAGATAAAAAGCAGTTTCTTAGGTTTGCGGTTGTTTAGTAAATCAAAAATCAACTGCTTGATTCTTTCTTTCCACTCTTCCCAACCGCCCTCCTTCTCGATTAATTTTTTCAGCTTGATTTTAAATTTCCAGAGCGACACTTCCTGCACATTATCGAAAGCCTTTGCAAAACTCTTGCTGAATTTTTTCTTGAGCGATGTGTCATTCTCCAATATCTTATAAATGAATTCGTAGGTGAACCCGGTTAAACTAAAATGGTCTTCCAACTCGAAATAAATAGGAAAAAGATCCTCCCCGGGATTGTCCCGCAAATACAGCATTACACTGGATTTTCCGTATCTCCGGGGCGCCCTGAGAATGATACTGCCGGTCGCCAGCTTTTCCCGGCATTCAGCTATGGTTTCTTTCCTGTCGAAAAAATCACAGCCCCACACCGGGGGGCCGATATGAATACCCGGTCCTTCTTTTTTCATAACACCTCCTCGTTATATAACAAATTTGTAATATTACAAATATATAATACATTTTCGGTTTTGTCAACTTCCCCCCGGATTTTTTTCACGATTTTTTTATCCCGGCTTCCTGTCAGTAAAAATGCAATAATTATTGTTTATTGTATATACTATAATATATACCGGGACTTAGTTCGCTTCGCTCACAATCGATCTGTAAAATGAGGTGTTGACATTCCTATAAATATTAGTATTATTACCTTGTGAAAGTTTGCTAAATGAAGCACCCTGGCCGGGTTTGAATTTCACAGGCCCCTCATAGGGCGGGGTCGCCGCACCCCAATGCCCCCTTATGTTGGGATTATAGACGATGTTGTATGATGAAAAAGCTTTAGTGACCGCTGCGCAAGAAGGCAAAGATGATGCGGACATAAAAATTGCGGACTTATCGGCGCTGATCGTCATCGATAGGGAGCAGGCCGTGTCGCGTTTAGTGGATATAATCGAAAAATCAAAGGATGCCGATTTAAGGAAGAAGGCGATTTTTATCTTGGGCACCAACAAAGTAGCAGGGGCGATCCCGGTTTTGGCAAAGGCGGCGAAGAACGATGTGGATAAAGGTACCCGGGCGGCTGCCTCATCGTGGCTGCGCTGGCGGAACCACAGATTACACAGAGCGGGATCGCGCCCGCATAGTTAGATAAATAGAAATAGCATTGATAGAGGCCGGTGTAACACCGGGTGTTTTCGACGCCTCCTTTAAGTTCGCCGGCCTTTTTTTATCCAACTTCTGCCTCACTTCAGTGGAAAGCCCATCTACGGCAAAATAGTCGATGTCCTTAGGAAGCTGTATTTTTTCCATCTGCTGTAGTTTTTTGATATTCTTCTGCTGCACCCTGAGATAGCCCTCATACTTCACATTGGCCTCGATGTAAGAAATATCGGCCAGGGTTTTCCGCTTCATCAAAGGCTGGCCGTGCAGTTCTTCCAGTTTGGCAAAATCTATCTCCGGCATCTTCAAAAGATGATAAAGCCGCTGCGTCTTGCCTTTGTAACGGGCTTTGATCTCTTTTAGCTGTTCGATAACCTTTCTCCGCCTCTTAAAACGCCGCTGCTCCCTGCGAAAGATTTCCCGGTCCAGCAGGCCGAATTCTAAAGCATAATGGGACAACCTTTCAAAGGCATTGTCCTCCCGCAATTGCATCCTGTATTCGGCCCGGGAAGTAAATAAACGGTAAGGTTCGTCTACTCCTTTGCTAACGATGTCGTCAACCAAAACTCCCATGTAAGCTTCATCCCTGCCGGGCACGAAAGGTTCTTTCTCCTGTAACTTCAAAGCAGCGTTAATCCCGGCCAGCAGGCCCTGGGCCGCCGCCTCCTCGTACCCGGAAGTGCCGTTTACCTGCCCGGCAAAAAAAAGATTTTCTATGGTTTTGCTTTCTAAGGTATGATTTAATTGGGTAGGGGAGATGGCGTCATACTCGATAGCATAAGCAGGCCGCATCATGACGGCTTTATCTAAACCGGGGATGGCTTTTAAGATTTTATGCTGCACCTGCACCGGCAAGCTGGAAGAGAGGCCGTTGACATAAACCTCTTTGTTGTTGACGCCTTCGGGTTCTAAAAAGAAATGGTGCCGGTCGCGGTGGGGGAATTTGACGATTTTGTCTTCTATAGAGGGGCAGTAGCGGGGGCCGATTCCTTCGATAACACCGGAAAAAAGAGGCGAAAGATGGAGATTATCGGTGATTACTTTTTTGACATCCGGGGTGGTATAACCGATGTGGCAGACGACGCTGTTTTTTACTTTAAAACCGGTAAACATAGAGAAAGGCACCGGCGGTTCGTCTCCCGGTTGGGGGATGAATCTCGACCAGTCGATAGAGTCGAAATGGAGGCGCATAGGGGTGCCGGTTTTCAGGCGTCTTGTCTCGAAACCTAACGCTTTGATATTTTCCGCCAGTTGAATAGAGGGCGGCTCGTTGGATCTGCCGGCATTGTAAACAGTGGAACCGATATATATTTTCCCATTTAGGAAAGTGCCTGCAGTCAGGATGACAGCGTCTGCTTCGATTTCGCTGCCTTCTAAGAAGCGTACTCCCGCGGCCCGGCCTTTTTTAATTAAAATCTCTGAGACTATAGATTGGTAGACCTGGAGATTTTCGGTATTTTCCAGGAATTCTTTCATATAGTTGCGATAGAGGATTTTATCGTTTTGGGTGCGGGTCGCTCTTACTGCTGGGCCTTTGCTTCTATTCAGCACCCTGAAATGGATACCTGTAGCGTCGGCGGCGCGGGGTTGGATACCGCCTAAAGCGTCGATCTCTTTTACTAAATGTCCTTTAGCGATGCCGCCTATGCAAGGGTTGCATGACATTTGGGCGATGGTTTCTAAATGGATAGTGATCAGGATGGCTTCGCAGCCCATTTTTGAGGCGGCGAAAGCGGCTTCGATACCTGCGTGGCCTGCGCCTATAATTACGACTCGTTTCATTTGTTATTTTCCTGGATTAGGAAGCATTATATCATGAGAAGTTGATAGTAAGCAATGATTTCCGGGTAACTATCCGGTTTTTAGCTTCTAAACCCCACGCGCGTGGGGGGGCGTTGAACGGTGGTGCTTTTCGACGAGCTAACACACCCCGTCACTTC
>JAGLSW010001220.1 GCA_023135565.1 Candidatus Aminicenantota bacterium
TCAAACTTTTTTAAAAGTTTGGCCCCCGGCAGGGGCCGCCGGAGGCAAGGTGCCTTTAGAGAACCGGACGACGCGAGAAAAAAATCCTGGTTATTGAAAACTTCCTATATTTGGTGTAATATTTAATGGCCATGAACAATGAATTTTTTTATAATTTTTTTTACCTGGGTGTTAAGTGTGAAAGAAGGTGTTATATAGTAGAGAAGGAGATTTAGGCCATGAGCAGCGAAAAAAAAGAAGCGAATTACTTAGATTTTGAATTAAAAATCGACCCGGGCGCGGGACGAGATTATCCTATCTGTGTCATCAATTCGCCTGCCGGACAGGCAAGTGAAACCATGCGTTTCCCTTTTGATGAATTGGTGTTGGAAAACCGCCTTAAGGATTTACAGATCGCCCTTCTGCGTTCAGGAGGAAAACACCGCCGGGTAAAATTGCCGGAAGAACAAGCAGTGCAGAATTTTGGCAAGGCGTTGTTTGCCGCCCTTTTTTGCGGTGAAGTGCGCAGCCGATATGACGTCGGTTTAACGAAGGCGGCCCAACAGGGCAAAGGGCTGCGAATAAAACTCCGTGTGCAATCACCGGAGCTGGCTGCGCTGCCCTGGGAATTTATGTTCGATGAACGGCAGGGTGAATTCCTCTGCCTTTCCCGCAGGACGCCTATCGTCAGGTATGTCGAGCTGCCTCAGCCCATCCAGCCGGTCTCAGTCGAGCTTCCCCTGCGCATTTTAGGTATGATTGCTGCCCCGGATGATCTGCCCGATCTGGATATCCAGCGGGAAAAGCAGCGCATAGAGAAAGCGGTTAAAGACCTGGAAAAAAAGGGTCTGGTGGAACTAACCTGGCTGCCCGGGCAAACCTGGCGGGATTTGCAAAAGGCCATGCGGGGCGGCCCCTGGCATATTTTTCATTTTATCGGCCACGGCGGTTTTGACGATCATAGAGACGAAGGGCTTATTTGTTTAGCGAATGAAGAAGGTAAAAGACACCTGTTGAGCGCCACCCAGTTAGGCAGGCTGCTGGCCGATCATGAACCTCTCCGTTTGGTGCTGTTGAATGCCTGTGAAGGAGCGCGAGGGGGCGGTGGGGACATTTTTTCCAGCAGTGCGTCTATTTTGGTGCAGCGGGGTATTCCTGCCGTGATCGCCATGCAGTATGAAATCACCGACCGGGCGGCCATCGAATTTTCCAGGACGTTTTATGAAGTGCTGGCCGAAGGTCAGCCCATAGACGCCTCCACCGCCGAAGCCCGCAAGTCGATCAGTTTAGCCGTCAACAACACGCTGGAATGGGGCACGCCCGTGTTGTATATGCGATCCCCGGATGGTGTTTTATTTTCGCCGGAGCAGGCCCCACTTAAAGAAAAGATTATTCCTCCTGTTACGCAGCCAGCCCCGGAAAAGCAGCCCGGTTTTGCGAAGATTGAGCGCCTCATGCCTGCACTGCTCGAAGAGATGAGAGAGGATATTCGAAACAACCCAACAAAACGGGAGTTCGTCATCCTCAAACGCGGCTGGCAATACAACAGTAGTGAGCGTTATTTGGCGTACTACCTCGATGAACACGACGACCTGGAGGGTAAACTGGAAGTGCTTGTCAACCTTGGATTCCTCCGAGAGATTACTTACAACAATGTGCGTCGCTTCATCTTCCAGGAAGAATTCGTGGATTACTTGACGGCGACATGAGTGTCAAAATTGAAAATTGGGGCCGGTGCGTTGGAGTGCGCAAATTTGTGAAACCGTTATTTATCTCGAGGAATTTTGTTGACTTTTAGACCAAATCGAACTACTATAAACTATATACAGGAGGCAATATGCGAAATGAATATACAGCAGTGATAAAACAAGATGGCGATTGGTGGATCGGCTGGGTGGAAGAAATTTCCGGGGTAAATTGCCAGGAATATACCCGTGAAGAATTATTGGAGACACTGCGAATAACCCTGAAAGAAGCTCTTGAATACCCGTAGGGGACGCACATGTGCGCCCCGTTTTCGTTTTTTCGTCCCGCATCTTTAGGGCGCATATATGCGGCCCCTACAGGTATGGATGGTCGAATTGTTTGAAATTTGGATTTTGTGATTTGGAATTTACCCGACTTGCGGGTTTTGTGGAGAAAAGGGATAGGCTATCCAAGAAAACCTGGGGCCGGTGCGTTGGAGTGTGCAAGTTTGTGGGGAAAAAAGACAGGTTAAATTTAGCCCCAGTGGAGCTTGAAATTTATAAAATTCAAGGAAAAGTTGACAAATAGGGTTTTTTCTAATAATATAGAGTTGGAGGCAATCATGTTAGTAGAGAAGATACTGCAAGACCGGGATGAATTGATCGCCATTGTTAATAAATGGTCTGATGAAGATGAGAGGCTGTTGGTTTTTGAAAAAGACGATACGCTGGTACTGAAAAAAATGAAATGGAATTTGTCCGGTTTTGCCGACGATTCATACAATGATGAAATGAGTATGGAAGAGATAGTAGCGGAAGTTCATCGAAATAGGCATCCGGGTAGTAAATGAGAGTTGTTTTAGACACCAACGTCGTCATATCGGGGATATTTTGGCGGGGAGTCCCCAATGAAATATTAAAGTTAATCGAGAAGAAAAAAGGGATTGATTTTATTCAGAGTATCGAGATTTTTGGTGAATTGTCCCGGGTCATTCAAAGAGGGAAATTCGCTAAAATTGCGGCAAGAAGAGAGTTAAGCATAGACACCATCCTGGAATCGTTACTTACAGCTTGTAAATTTTATCAAATTTCGAGGGTAAGCAGGGATGAAGTGAAAAAAGAAATAGTAATAGACGATGCCGATGATGTAATATTCATCGAACTGGCGGTAGAGGCTGGGGCGGATTATATTATAAGCGGTGATCCTCATCTTTTAGACCTCAAAGAATACAAAAAAATCAAGATCGTGAAACCGGCTGAATTCTTAAGAGCTATTTCGGTTTAACATTTCCGATAGGGACTTGATTCACAACCCGGTTTCCACTATAATAGCCCTTTGATTAAAGAATACCCGGCTGCCGGTTGTGAGGGCTTCCGGGATAATTTAATTTGATCGGAGATAAATAAATGGGTTATCAATCATTATATGAATTATTTCCCGCTATTGCGGAACGCGAAACCCGCAATATAATCATCGGGGAGCAAACGGAATACGCTCTACCACCCGCGACTTACACTTTTATCGAACAGTTCTGCAATGATCGCGGTTGTGATTGCAGACGTGTTTTTTTTTATGTCAAAAGTTCCCTGCGCGAGGGACCGGAAGCTGTCATCGCCTACGGCTGGGAATCCGAGGATTACTACATAGAGTGGATGGGCGATGATGATCCACTCTCTATCGAACAACTCAAGGGGCCTATGTTGAATCTCGCCAGCCCAAGAACTGAGTTGGCTAATGAACTCGTAACATTTTTCATCGACGTTTTGTTGAATGATAAAGAGTACATCGAACGTGTCAAAAGACACTACCGCTTGTTTCGCGGCAAGATCGACGGTAAGCCGACGTTGAAAATTCCCTCGAAGAAACGAAAAAAGAAAAAACGGAAAGCATAATAGGTAATCCGGCCCCGGTGCGTTGGAATGTGCAAATTTGTGGAGAAAAAAGACAGGTTAAATTTAGTCCCGGTGGAGCTTAAAATTTATAAAATTCAAGGAAAAGTTGACAAATAGGTTTTTTTCAATAATATAGAGTTGGAGGTATTCATGTTAGTAGAGAAGATATTGCAAGACCGGGATGAAGTGATCGCCATTGTTAATAAATGGTCTGATGAAGATGAGAGGCTGCGGAACATGAAATTGATATTGCGGGAGTATTTTGCCATCCTGAAGTTCAAGCTTTTGTAAGCCCACGGCGCGGGCGGGCAATGAGCTGCTTCGCAGCAGAGGCAGCGTGTGAGCGCCTTTGATTTTAAATAACTAAAAGTTTCGTTCAAACTTTTTTAAAAGTTTGGCCCCCGG
>JAGLSW010001221.1 GCA_023135565.1 Candidatus Aminicenantota bacterium
CCGGCAGGGCCGCCGGAGGCAAGCCTGTTTTAGATTTTTACCAAAACTGAACACGCACAAAATTTTTTGTTGACAAAATCGCATCACTGTTATATAATAGTAGAGCGGCGGGCTCCGTTTTTTTCAAGCTTAGTCTTGAAAAAACGTTAAAAAACTAATTAAGGAGGTTCATTATGAAACCTAACAATTTTTCTATATTTAAGCGGACGGCGTCCGCACCCTATGAGGAGCCTGGGGACAGCAGCCCCGACCCCTCCGGCAAAAAAGCTCGTTTTTTTAACAAACTTCCGGGAAGTATTAAAAAAAAGTGTAATAACATACTGGTTTTATCATTAAGTATGCTTCTATTCAACTGCGGTTCCGGCACGGATGCGTACAAAGTCGAAGAAATCGACGGAGCCCGTTTTGTGCATAACCTAACTCCCAAATGGGGCGATAAACCGCAAGTGGAACTGGAATTTGTAAAGCAAATCGGTGACGTAGACGCGGAAGAAGATGGCCACTATGTATTTAACCGGCTGCGGCAGATCGGGAAAGACGGTAGCGGTAATTTTTACGTGCTGGACGGCAAAAATTTCCGTATCGTCAAATTCGACAGGAATTGGCGGTACTTGTTGGAGTTCGGCAGGAAAGGACAGGGGCCCGGAGAATTCTCCATGTTTACTTTCGACATGGATGTGGATAAGGCGGGAAATGTCTACGTGTTGGATTACATGCAGCGCAGGGTAGAGATTTTTGCCGCTTCGGGAAAAGTAAGCGGCGGTTTTAAATTACCCGGTAAAAGAGCCATGTATTTACGTGTTTTGAGTTCGGGTAATATGGTGAAAAAAAATACGATAGACAAGGAAGAGGACAAATCGCTGCTGACAATTGTAAATAAGGAAGGTAAAGTTCAATCCCGGTTCGGCACGGTTTTTCCGCCGCAGGGACAGATCGAGGTCGGCTATATCAACGACGCAAGGCTGGATGTTGACGGCAGCGATAATATCTACGTCACTTTTTTGTTTGAAAATAGGATCGAGAAATATTCCCCGCAGGGCAAGCTGCTTTTGGTGGTGGATCGTGCGTTGAATTATAAAATCGATCATAAAATGGTAAAACCGGAAGGTATAGACAGGTATTATCCTGAAATGACAATGGTGTCTCAAGACATCGCCGTGGATGCTAAAGGACGGATATGGAACCTGACATTTACCGCGCAGCCCGAAGACAAAGGCTCCGCATCGAGCTGGTTAAAAGACCATTCTATTGTCCACCTGGAGATATTCGATAAAGAAGGCGTCTTGCTCGGCTCGCTGCCCACCCCGAAGCACGTCAACCGGATTCGTATTTTCGGTGACCGTCTTTTCCTGGTAGATACGTATGAGGGGATGTGCGTTTATGAATATAAAATATTCACGGATTTTCATTAAAATAAATTAGGTATTCTTGCATTTACGAACCGGTGTGGGCAGTAAAAGAAATATCCTTGCGCAGGAAAGAAATATGGGTTTTCTCCCTCATCCACGGTACTTCAAACA
>JAGLSW010001222.1 GCA_023135565.1 Candidatus Aminicenantota bacterium
AGGGTCGCCGAAGGCAAAGTAATTTTATAGTAGAAACGCTGTATTATTTTTCCGGAGCTCCGGCGGCGATTAAGTGATCGACAATTTCGGTATAATTGTCCTGTTTTGCTACGTGTATGAGCGTATAAATGTTTTTGCCGCTGCCGTATTTTAATTTGACATTGGCTCCGGCTTTGATAAGAATTTTTACGGCTTCTAAATGGCCGAAGCTCACGGCGCACATCATGGCGCCCATACCTTCCGAATCTAAAGCATTGACTTGCGCGCCGGCTCGTAAAAATCTTTTAATCACGGCTGTGTGCCCGGCCATGTCGCCGCAGGCGGCCATGAGGGGAGTATAACCTTCTGTCGCGCTGCCGTGGAGTCCCCTGATTTTTGCTGTCTGGTTGACATCGACGCCGTGTTCGAAAAGGATTTCGATGATGTCCATATGCCCTTCCGCGGCGGCAAGCATCAGGGCAGTATATCCCGATCCATCGGTAGAATTGGGGTCTGCGCCTTCGGTTAGGTAGTCTTTTACTTTTTGGGTTTTCCCGGATTTCACTGCTGAGAGGAAACGTGATTTAAGAAATAGTGTCATGTTTACCTCCTTGATACTAATAATTCCTAAAAGTTTGCAAAGAAAACAACCTTTTTTTATTCCTGGTGTTTTTACTGTTTTTATAGGGTGGGTGCGCCGCACCCTGGGGACGCCGTCCCAGGTAACGATTTCGTGCTAATGTTACCAAAGTGGAGAGGAATTGTCAAAGAATAGTAAAAAAACCGTAGAAGTTTTATATCAATCTGATTTATATGCATCCCTGATCTTTCTGGCAATCTTAACAAGGGTGTCATTTAATTCGTCATCCTCTAATGATTTGAGCGGGTGGTCAGTATCATGAGCAGCATGGAAATTAAAAATATCGGTATCTTCATAAAGACAGTCTTCTATTAAAATCCAGATTATCTTTGTTCCTCGCTTTTCGGCATTCAGAAAGTAATTCAATTCTTCCTCATTAATAAAATCAGAGTCAAGAAAATTCCGGCTAACCATTAAAACTGCTACACGGGTGTGTTGGAGCGCTTTTTCTATTTCCTCACGCCATCTTTGACCGGGTTGAATTTTCCCGTCGTGCCAAACGTCTATTTCCCCTTTCCGTATTAGCGGCGCCATAGTCTTTAATAAATGTTTTACCCAGGTTTGATCTTCCCTGCTGTAACTAATGAACACTTTATCGTTTGCCTCTTCTTCCGGCTCTGTTTCTCCAACATCTCCCTGTCCACCGGCATCTAAAACGGCAAGTCTCAATTCGTAGATTTTTTCGTCAATGCTCCAACTCAATTGAACTATTTCTTTTTTGGAGCAAATTTGCTGAAGAGCCTGTTGTGATGAACTTAGAATATTTACGATTTTCTCTAATGAATCGATATCTGCATCAAGTTTTATAACCGTTCCTTCTTCATTTACTGGGCTCACCCGGATTGAACCGGGATCAATCCGGCAAGTTTGTGCCAGTACGTTTTTAAAGTTTTCTCTATCTTTGTTATCGTCAAAGGCGTTTTTTAGAGTAAACTGCAAGGTGGCTTGCTCCGCTGTTTCGTGAGATACCAGGAAAATTTTATTCGCGTCGGCACCGGGACGGACAATGATTTCAGGGGTTTCATGTTCCTGGATACCCTCTAACATTAGAGCTGTCTTCCCTTGTTCAAAGGCATCTTTTACCGAACGTCCGAATCCAAGAGCACGGTAAAATGCCGCTGCGAAAACAATTGCAGCCCCGTCTCCTATAGGCTTATTCATGCCAATCACACAATCAATATTTTGTGCGATTGCTTCGGCCTGGTCTATAGAGAAACAAGCGTTTAAAAACACCAGTCGAATACTACCGCGCATAGTATTAAAAAGACTTTCCAGTGCTTCCATTGAAATAGGCTTCAATTTCCCATCATCACCACTTAAGATCAATTCGTTTGCGGAAGTGCCGTGACCGCTAAAGTGAACAATATCAGCTTCGTGCATGTTCAAGGCATCGAGCAAATCATCAGGTCTAACAGCCCACTCTGTGACAAATTCTATATTGTCGCGGTAATCGGAAGAACGAATCTTACTTGTAATTTCTCGTGCTTCCATATCAAGGGCTAACTTACCTGTTTCCGCCGGATTCGCCGCAAAAAAGACGATTGTACAATCATTTTTTGCCGGATAAATTATTTTTTCAGCATTCATGTTCTCCTCCTTACTTTTTCCTATTGATTCGCGTATCCCGGATAATTCCTCGAAGGATACAGCTTTCGCCAGTTCATCAAACAAACGCAGCCTGTCCCGAATTACACCGGGACTGTTTTGTAGACGTTTGGCTTCCTGGTAGGCTTTTACCGATTTCGCGGCTGAACCGGCTGCTCCACAGGCAGCTAAGCCGGCTAAGGCCAGACCTTTACCCGCAAAAGCAGCAGGATTTGAAGATGATCGTTTCAGCCATTTACTGCTATTGTCAAGGGCACGCCGGAACGCTGTTTTCGCCTCATTCTTATCTCCAATGCGAATATTGATTATACCGGACAGGTTATTGGAGTAATAACTACTGCTGTCATCCTGCAATTCGAGAGCATTATTGATCTGTTCTTTTGCTTCAGTTAGATGGTTTAATATTAGATTGATCTCTGCGAGGGTTATAAAAAAACCTCTTAAATTCCTTCCCAGGTCGCGTACTTTTTCCATCGCTTTTTCGGCCAACTCTTTTGCCAGATCAATCTTACCGGCTGTCAGTAAATATTCAGCATGAGCCTTTGTATTATCTGCTTCGCCACCTAAATCACCAATTTCGCGGCGAATTTCAAGAGCTTTCTCTATATATTCGATTGCTTTTTTTGTATTTCCTTCTTTGTTAAAACAACTTGCAAGTGAATCTAAATGATTTGCCTTCCATAAGGGATTGCCACTTTTTTCAGACATTTTTAGAGCTTCAAGATATAATCCCATAGCCTTTTCTATATTTCCGAGGTCTTTGTAAAAATTTCCCAGGTTGTGGGTTTGTGCCTCTATACTATCAATCTCACCCTCTTCACGGGCAAGTTTTAATGCTTGTTCCCGTTGACTGAGAGATTCCTCCAGGTATCCTGTGGATAGAAGCAAATCTGCAATGTGATCATGTGCCACGCTTAAGTTACGTATATTCCAGGGGGATCTCTGTTCGGTTATGCTTAGATATTCCTTAAATGAATCGATTGCTCTTTCCTTTACTCCCAATTGCATCTGGACGATTAATAGGTTACAATTTAGTAACATTAAACCATCTTCATTATTAAGGCTCTCTGCAATCTCAATAGCCCTCTTCTGTGCCGCAATTGCTGCCGGGATATTCCCGATTCTCCAGTTTCCTATTGCTAAAGCTTTGGCTGCTGCAGATTCAGCTTCAGGATCTATCGCCGAATCCTGCAGCTTTGCCGCCATTGAGCACAGCATCTGGAACGCTCCTTTTTTATCAATAAAATCCCTCAACTCTTCCAGGGTACTTGCCGCTGTGTCATCGTCACCTGTTTCGAGGCGCAGGTCAAATCTACGTACCTGGGGAGTGATATCATCAAGTGTGTCCCATTCGTCACGGAACAGGCTGACTTTATCCCAGTAGTCGGAAGCACGTTCTTTTAGAGACTTAAGATCGAAGAATTCATGGGGATAATCATCCTGTTGTTGGGGCGATGAATATAACATCAGTCGAGATAATGCATGTTCGCGATCCACGGGGTGAAGATAATAATCGCCCCCCTCTCTTCTCACCAGGTGCATACTTACCAGACGCTTAAGTGAAACACCACTGTCAATGTGAGGGATCCATGGTTTTAAGAGAAAATCGACAGCCGCGGCCGGAACGGGAAATCCATAAATCGCCAACGCCTGCATGACCTTCTGGTCGCTCGCGGGAAGGCGGCTAAAAGCCTCTCCAACCAATACCTGGACAATCTGCTCATGGGGATGGGATTTATCTAATAGCTCTTCTATAGAATCTCCAGTCTTAAGAATGGCGAAAAAAGCTTCGAGGGCCCGGGGAACCCCGCGGGTATAGAGCCGGATTTTTCCCAATATTTCCATGGAAGCATCCCGCAGGCCAACATGCCCGGTGAAATCCATCTCTTTGAGAACATTTTCGGCATAGGGTGATTCAAGGCCTTTATCCAGGGGAATATTCATCTGCCGTCCGGGTTCGACCATGGCAAGTTCTTTTGCTAAAACGCGTGTCGTGATAATGATCTTTATAGGGTGGTGATGCAGCTTTAGAAGCAGGTTTAGAGCTTCATTTAATTCGGGATTTAAAATTTTAAACGTTTCGCTGTCAACCGCATTCTCGAAATTGTCCATAAGAATGACTATAGGGTGCTGCGGAAGTTTTGGAATCAGGGCTTTTAGTTTTGTGGGAACCGTTGCCTGGGGGTTTTCATGGAGTAGAGCCAATTGTTCTCTTAAATCAGGTTCCAGGAGCCGCAGGAGATCGGAAAAGAGATTGCTAAATGTTATCTCCCGGTTGCCGATCTCACTCAAATAAATAATACCGGAAACCTTGAGCTCCCCACCATCGTCAGGCAATTTACCCCCTTGCAGGGATTTGAGCACCCGGCAGACCATAACTGTCTTGCCCACGCCACCCGGACCGGAAATGGTCAATATACGCAGCGCTTCATCTTTTAAAAAGTCTCCTGTCAGTTTTGTCTCGATGAATCTATCCTGGAAATACCGAGGCGCAACCGTTGGCGGAGGATTGATAAATCGAATCTTTGGCACGGTTTTTCTTTTTGAACGGGGCCTGCGCTCGATCTCTATTCCTGAACTTATACGAGTATCGAGTCGGTCTGCACTGCCTTCAGGGTCTTCGATAACTTCATTCATGGCACGTATCTGCTGTTTCAGGCGAGTAATTTCGTCGGCAAAACGAGGTTTTGAGTTTTCCCGTGCGTATTGTATATCCCGTTCGGCATCATCCAATTGTTCTTGAAGTGTAGATATTTGTCCTTCAAGGGTTGATAACCATAAAATGTGGCGCTTTAATTCTTCGAAACCTTGTATTCGGTTTATAGTAAAATCAATGCATTTCCTTTTTTCAAGTTGTGGAGGAATCTCCGCTTCGGCAGAGGCTCTAAGAATAACGATGGGTTTCCTGTATTTTAAAGCTCTTTTCCATTCCGGTTTACATCGGGAACACGAATGAGCTTCATTTGTTAAAACAAGGAAAAGACTCGAGCAGACCTGAATAGCTTCGACAATTATGTCGATCCATTCTCCTTCGTCATGGTCGGTTAAGTTAACTGCGTCGAACCAGGTTGGGAATCGAGTTCCACAGCGATCACATTCTTGCCGCAGCCATTGTGCAAATTCCTCACCATCAACCGGTGAATAGGTGATAAAATGATGACTATTCATCGTGCCTCCTGATAATCTTTCTATTTAATAAATAAAGAACCGTGAATAAACTTCCAATAGTTTAGGGCTAATTAAAGTCATGATTATGAATCGCTTGAGCCTTTTTTGGTTCTGCCAATCGTTTTCTCATCGTAACTGTACCCCACATTCTGAATTTTTTTTCATCGTCTTCTATTTTAGCAGCTTAATTCCAACAAATGTCCTTACCTCCAAGGACACTCCATTTAGTAAGGATCTATTTTATCGTGGATATTTAAGAAAGTCAATAGATAAATCGAAATCCGCCTTTTAATTTTGAGATATTGTCAAGCCTTCCAACAAGTGAGTGAAATTTTTACATAAAAGTCATTTAAGTCACAAAAGATTGCTTAAATCGCCAGTCGAAATCTTTGATGTTAAACAAAATAGATTGACGTTTTAGATTAATTCAGATAATAAATCTAATGGCTGCATTCTTCACTTTTGCCTCATCTAATCCGACGGCAAACACGAAAATTAAATTTCTATTCCCTTTTTCCCTATAGTCGGTATTTTTATCGAACTCGAACTTGACAAATCCGTCGGATTGCAATAAGATAATTTTATGAAAAATAAATCGGCAGTCTATCGAAAACCGGAACGCTTCTTCGAAGATTGCGGCACCGTTAACCCAAATGCGGCCTACTACGTGCCCCTGGAAAATGTCACCAATACCAAAAAACAAGATATCAAAACCATGGTCGATGCGGGCCGCTACTTCTCCATCTTTGCCCCCAGGCAGAGCGGCAAAACCACCTTTTTAGAAGAGATGTGCGCCTCCCTGCACAAAGATAATACCTATATCGCTGTGATATTAAGCTTCGAGGAATGTCGAAATA
This sequence comes from Candidatus Aminicenantota bacterium, assembly GCA_023135565.1. Taxonomy (GTDB): domain Bacteria; phylum Acidobacteriota; class Aminicenantia; order UBA2199; family UBA2199; genus JAGLQA01. The sequence goes on from JAGLSW010001222.1 coordinate 6,250, forward strand.
TAGAACCGGCACAGTTCTATGAACTCATAGAAAGAGAATTCAATAAAAAATTACTGCAAAGATTAAAAGAGACAAACTACGAAAAATGCGCCGCTGTGGAGTCTTTTTTAGAGAATCATCATTTAAAAGGTCATCTTTTTTTTATGTATCTATTCGAGGAACTTAACTCCATCATCGAGTTCAAAAAAATCGTTATCTTTATCGACGAATTCGACGGCATCCCGATGAGCGAATTGGAAAATTTCCTGACTACCCTAAGAGAGCTCTATCTAAAATATAAAAAAATAAACCGGAAAGCCCTCTACTCCGTAGGACTGATCGGCGTCAGGAATATAACCAAACTCATCGTGGGCGGCGTGTCGCCTTTCAATATCGCCGACCAGGTAGACTTGACTCCTTTCTCTTTGAAAAATGTGCGCGACCTTTTTGCTCAATATACGGCGGAAACAAACCAGCCTTTCGAGGAAGAGGCGGTAAAAAAAATCCACGAAGAAACAGCCGGTCAACCCTGGCTGGTCAACCGCCTGGGCACCATCCTGACTATAGATGTAAAACCGGGAACCGCGGAACCTATCGACGAGCAAGATGTAGAAAGAGCGATCCGGGCGCTGTTGAAAGAAAGAAATTCCCATTTCGACAATCTCCATGAGAAAGCCAAACTGTACAAAGAGACTTTCGTGGAGATCGTTTTCGATCATGTGGAGTATGATCCCGACAACGAGGACCAAACATGGTTGGAACAGTACGGATTAATAAAAAACAAAGACGGGAAAGCCGCTGTCGCCAATAATATATATAAAAACAGGTATGTTAAAACTTTTTTTAAAGATGTAAAAGCAGACCGGGAGATGTCTGCGCGGGATTTCTCTCTGCCCGGAGAGCGGCTCGATATGGAAAGCATTATCCTGGATTTCGCCCAGTATATTGCCCAAATCGGGGTAAGGGCGTTTTATGAGCAAAAAAAACCTTATGAAGAAACGGGGCAATTCTTGCTGACCGCTTATCTTTACCAGTTTGTCAAAGGTGGCGAAGGGGACTTGCGTTATGAAGTGCAGACCGGGCTGGGCAGGATGGACGACCTGCTAACCTACAAAGGCAAAAAATATATAATAGAGACAAAGGTGAATCGTTATGATAATATTTCCAGGACACTGGATGCGGGAATCACCCAATTATCGAGAAAATATTTAGCCCCGGAAGTCACCGGCGAAGGCTGCCTGATTATTTTCGATACGAAGAACCCGGTGGGCACCATGCCTGATCCCCAGGTGCACCGGGAAGGAGAAAAAAAGATTACCGCCTTTATTATCGGCATCGGGCCTGCCGGGGGCCAAACTTTTGTTTAAGGAATAATGAGCAAAAACGAACGACTAAACGAGGCGCTGCATGTCACAAAGGTGGGCATCTTTGCCAATCTGTTTTTGGTGGTGCTGAAATTCGCCGCCGGTTTCTGGGGCAGAAGCAGCGCCGTTATCGCCGACGCGGTACACTCCCTTTCCGATTTCGTTTCCGACATAGCAGTGATTGCCGGGTTAAAATTGGCCGAAAAACCCCCCGACCAGGACCACAAATACGGCCACGGAAAATTTGAAACCCTGTCGGCTATATTTCTTAGTATTATATTGATCTTCACCGGGGTAGGGCTGTTCCTGGCCGGGGGCGATAGGATTCTTAAATACTTAGGCGGAGCAGCTTTAGAAAAACCGGGTTGGATCGCGGTTTTTGCTGCGTTTATCTCTATTTTAGTGAAAGAATTTTTGTATCACTATACGGTGAGAATCGGGCGTAAAATCGACAGCCGATCGGTCATCGCCAATGCCATACACCACCGTTCCGACGCCATTTCCTCCGTGGGCGCCCTGTTAGGCGTGGGCGGCGCGGTGATTTTGGGTGAAAATTGGCGAGTACTGGACCCCCTGGCTTCGATTATAGTCAGCTTTTTTATTATCAAAGTGTCGCTGAAAATCATGAAAAAGAGCATGGATGAAATGCTGGAGGCGGCATTAGAAAAAGAAGTGGAGGACGAAATATTGGCATTGGCTGAAGGCACTGCCGGGGTCATCAATCCCCATAACCTGAGAACCCGCAGGATCGGCAGTAATATCGGCGTGGATTTACATATCGAGGTGGACGGTACCTTAAATATTAGAGATGCCCACGAAATTTCCCACACCGTGGAAAAAAAATTACTGGAGAAGTTCGATAATAGGGCGTTTATAACGATCCATGTAGACCCGGAGGAGATCAAGAAGAGTTCAGGATGATCTCAAGAAGCCCGCTCTGGTAGTGTCAAGTATTCTGTGTACATATTCTTTAGTGATATGATTATATACAATATAGATAAAAATGGACCCCGCCCAAATTGTGGAAAACTTAAGGAGAGCCGCTTCCATATTAGGTTTTCGAGTTCCTCCTAAACCTGAGTTCGTGTGATCTCCTCCTGAGTTCTCTCGATCCCCTCTGAACTACTAATCAGTGAAA
>JAGLSW010001223.1 GCA_023135565.1 Candidatus Aminicenantota bacterium
GTGTGTTAGCTCGTCGAAAAACACCCCTTCTGCCGTCCGCACTGCTCAACCATACCTTTCCCAACGCCCAAGCACTATCTTTCCACGGCCAATCACACCCTTTCCACTACTAAAGTCCTGTTTTTCCACAGGCCAACTACCCCTTTCCACTACTAAAGTCCTGCTTTTCCACGGCCAAACTACCCCTTTTCCACGGCCCAAAGTACCCCTTCCCACGGCCCTATGACCCCTTCCCACGGCCAAAGTGCCCCTTCCCACGGCTTGAGTATACCTTTTCCACCGGGAAAAAACATAAGACGAATAGGACGAACCCCGTGCGCACGGGGGGGCAATAAGCGGCTTCGCAGCAAAAAGCATAAGACGAATTAGACTTATACCGGGGCTGAAGGCCCCCTCTTCGTGCCCTTCGTGAACTTCGTGGTAAAAATAATTATTGAGATTCCTCGAGGAGCTTGTTCAGCCGCTCACGGTCTTTGATAATCACCCGCTGCCTGCTGTACTCGATAACCCCTTCTTTCTCGATCTCGGCAAAAACTCGCGATAAGGCGGGCCGCGTCACTCCGAAAAATTCACTGAGCTCCTGGTGGTTCCTGGACAGTACGACCTCGTCTGTGCCGGGTTTCAGCAGCCGCAGTATGTAATGCGCCAGCTTCTGCTTGATGGTCTTAAAAGAAATAAAACGCAGCTTATCACTCAGAAACTGGGTGCGGTCGCTGATGGTATCCAAATAATTGCGCAGTATACCGGTACTCAACTGGAATAAAACCAGCAGCGAACTCTTCGGAATCGCCAGCAATGTCACCGCCTCATTAGCTACTACGTCCACAGGAAACACATTACTCTTCCCAAAAAGAAACGCAGGAGCCAGAGGCCGCGGCGGACGGATTTTCTCGATCTCTACGGATTTGCCTTTATAATCAGCCATCTCACCGCGCACCGCGCCTTCCAACAACACCATCAAAGTGCTGCATTCATCACCTTTAAATGCGATAAAATTCCCTTTTTTGTATTTTTTTATCCTGTACCTGACCTGCTCGAGCAGTTCCTCGATCTTTAGGGGCGGCACGTTCCTAAACAACGGCGATCTGGCAAGTAGTTTGTAAGTTCCGGGTTCCATATTGCATCATAACATATTTTGATATTTTTTGGAAAGCCCTTGCCTCCGGCGGCCCCACGCGCGTGGGGTGGCGTTAAGCCGCTGCGCGGCAGGTCCCTGCCGGGGGCCAAACTTTTAAAAAAGTTTGAACAAAACTTTTGATAATTTAGAATCAAAAGCACTCACCCGCTGCGAAGCAGCTAAACGCTCCCCCACGCAGTGGGGCTTTTAAAAAAGTTTGAACAAAACTTTTGATGAGTGAAAATCAAAAGCGCCCCTCCTCCGCAAAACTTTTGTTAAGCTTTAGTAACATTTGTTACTGCTATTTCCATGTTGAAATGCTATAATTAAACTTAAAACACCCCGGTGGGGAGGGTGCGGCGCACCCAGCCCATAAGGGACGCTTATCTGAGCAGAAAAGCGTGTCGCTCAACAAAAGTTTTTGGAGGTGTCGGAACCTTTTTTCAAAAAGGTTCTGACTCGCCGAAGGCAAAAATATAATAGGAGAAAAAAAATGAGTATGTTTTGTTACCAATGCCAGGAAACGGCAAAAAACACAGGTTGCACAAAAGGCGGAGTCTGCGGCAAAAGCCCGGATACGGCTATCCTCCAGGATCTGCTGATCTATGTCCTGAAAGGAATCTCCCTGTACGCGGGGGAAAAAGATTATAACACGGCAGGCCCCTTTGCAGCAGAAAGCCTTTTTGCCACTATTACTAATGCTAATTTCGATAAAGATAGGATTACCGCATTAATCAGGCAGGGCCTGAAACTGCGGGACAGTCTGAAAGAAAAATATCCCGGAGATCCCTCCGGTTTGCACGATGCGGCACTGTGGTATTCCGACGACGAAGCGGAGTTTGCTAAAAAAGCCGCCGAGGTGGGTGTGCTTTCCACGGCCAACGAAGACGTGCGTTCGCTGCGGGAATTGTTAGTGTACGGTCTAAAAGGCATCGCTGCTTATGCAGACCACGCGCTGGTTTTGGGGAAAGAAGATAAAGCTATCTATGCGTTTTTGTTGGAAGCTTTGGCTTCCACGACCAAAGAACTGAGCGTAGACGATATGGTGGCCCTGGTGATGAAGGCTGGGGAGATGGCCGTCAAAACCATGGCTCTTTTAGATGAGGCCAACACGTCGGCTTACGGCAGCCCGGAAATCACGGAAGTGAATATCGGGGTGCGGGGTAAACCGGGAATTTTGATTTCCGGCCACGACCTCAAAGACATGGAAGAACTGCTGCGCCAAACCGAAGGCACGGGAGTCGATGTCTACACCCATGGCGAAATGCTGCCGGCCAACTATTACCCGGCTTTTAAAAAGTTCGACCATTTCGTGGGCAACTACGGCGGTTCCTGGTGGCACCAGGATAAGGAGTTCGCTTCTTTTAACGGCCCCATCCTGATGACCACCAATTGCATCACGCCGGTAAAAGGCAGCTACAAAGAACGGATTTTTACCACCGGCATGACCGGGTACCCGGGCATCACCCATCTCCCGGATAGGGAAAAAGGCAAGGAAAAAGATTTTTCCGCCATCATCGAACTTGCCAAAACCTGCGCCCCACCGCAAGAGATAGAAACCGGCAAGATCGTAGGCGGTTTTGCCCATAACCAGGTGCTCGCCCTGGCGGACAAAGTGGTGGACGCGGTGAAATCAGGCGCGATCAAACGGTTCGTGGTCATGGCCGGATGCGACGGTAGACAAAAAACCCGCGGCTACTTTACCGAAGTAGCGGAACAACTGCCCAAAGATACGGTGATTTTGACCGCAGGGTGTGCCAAGTACCGTTACAACAAACTCGACTTAGGCGACATAGGCGGTATCCCCCGCGTCCTGGATGCCGGTCAATGCAACGATTCCTACTCCCTGGCTGTGGTCGCTCTTAAACTGAAAGAAGTATTCGGCCTGGAAGATATTAACGAACTGCCCATCTCTTACGATATCGCCTGGTATGAACAAAAAGCCGTAGCTGTGCTGCTGGCGCTGCTCTTCTTAGGAGTAAAAGGCATCCGCTTAGGACCTACCCTGCCTGCGTTCCTTTCACCTAACGTTGTTAAAGTGCTGGTCGAGAAGTTCGATATTAAGCCGACAGGCAGCGTGACAGAAGACATCGCAGCCATGATGGCTGGCAAATAGTTGATTTTTTGGCCTCCGGCCACCCCACGCGCGTGG
>JAGLSW010001224.1 GCA_023135565.1 Candidatus Aminicenantota bacterium
CGCACGGGGTTTAGAATCAAAGGCGCTCACACGCTGCCCTGCTGCGAAGCGGCTAATCGCCTCCCTGTGCGTACGGGGTCACGGTCCCGGGTGCATCGTGGGGCCGAACCATTCGACGCCCCAGTAAGAAATTGCCAGGATGAGCAGTCCTAAAAGAATCAAGTAAGCCGCTTTTTTCATTTTCCAACCCAAAAAAGAACGGGCATGAAGATAAAAAGCATAAAAAAGAAAAGAGATCAACGACCATGTTTCCAAAGGATCCCAATTCCAATAGTGGCCCCAGAGTTTTTTGGCCCAGATAGCGCCGGAAGCAATCATAATCGCATGGTTGATAAATCCCAGCACGATAAAACGGTAAGCCGCCAGGTCTAAAGCTTCAGGTTCCGGGAGTTTTTTCAATTTTTCCCCAGCCGGGCGTTTCATTTTCAACAGCAGGAAAATCGCCGCCCCGGTGGCAATGGCGTAACAGCCGAAAGCCAGCCAGGCAAAGATCACGTGCACGATCAGCCAGGGACTCTGGAAAGCCGGGCCCATGGGTTGAATTTCCACGCCGGACATATAGCCGTACCCGGCCACTAAAAATACTATAGGGATAATCACCAGGCCGATGGTTTTTTCCACTTTTTTCAATTGCGCGAAGATCAGGAAGATTAGCATGGCAAACCAGGTGCCTGTCAGGTTGAGTTCGTAGGTGTCCGTTACCGGCGGATGCGCGGCTGTTATCCAGCGCACGATGCCCACGGCGGTGTGTAACGCCAGCCCTATCCACAAAAGATAGAAAGCGAATTTTGTGCTTTTTTCTTTTCGGCTGACAAAGCTGAAAAGATGGAGAGCGAAAGCTCCCACATAAACGAAAATCATAATCCAAAAAAGTAAAATCTCGATTTTCGGCATAATTACCTCCTAAAACAGCCCCAGCGCCAGCATTCAGCCCCAGCCTTTTAGCCTCCGGGGGGATATTTTACCACGAAGGACACGAAGGGCACGAAGAAAAACGGCAGGGAGCAGCGGGTGAGCGCTTCTCGTTTTTAAATTATAAAAAGTTTTGATCAAACTTTTACAAAAGTTTGG
>JAGLSW010001225.1 GCA_023135565.1 Candidatus Aminicenantota bacterium
TTGTACCTTTCGGAATCAACGACGACTCTCCTGCCTCTCGATATAATCGTGATGAAATGCTTATCTTTCATATACAAACCCGATGCTTTTAAACCCAATCTTTTTTTAGTTTTGACCTTCACCACTATTCCCGTGTCATTTTTGATGATCCAAAAACCGGAAACCTGTTCCTTCTTGAGAAATATCACCCTATCGCCGGGGGCAAACTCTCTAACCTCAGAATTCCCCCGGATGTTGACCTGGACAACCCGGCTGCCTGTTAATTCGCCGCGTTTTTTGAGGGCAGACCTGATATAATCGTTAATCTTTACCCGGTCGCGGTTGCCTCCGGTAACCGCAATGGTCTGAAATCTCTTTTCCGGGGATAAAGCGGCATAGGTTTCGGCAATCTTTTGCAGCCGCTCCTCGTCGTTCCTGATTTCGTATATCCTGTCTTTCAGCGTTTCGAGACCGCCTGCAATGTCGCCGTTTACCATCCGGTTAACCGCATCCTTCAGGGTGCGGTCCCTGAAGACTTTCACCTCCACACCCCGTTTCACCCACAGCGTTTCCAACTGCCCCGCTTTGATGGAACCGGAGGGGAGAGTATCGGAAAATATTACTTTGGCATTCCGGTAACGTGCCTGTTTTTTTATCCTGCTTTTGTGCCTTTTCGATAATTTCCCGGAATCCAAAACATACCATGTCTCCTTTTGACGCAGGATTTTTTTTACCTCCACGAAAGAGATCAAGTTGTTGTTTATCATATTGGCAAAGGGTTTGCCCGATTCAATCGGCGGCATCTGGTTTTTATCTCCCACCAGGATCACGTAAGCCCTCCTGATCTGCGCAGCTTCAAAAAGCCGTTTCATGGTGTAGTTGTCGATCATGGATGCTTCATCTACAAACCAAACCTCCCGCTGCGTACTCCGTTTCAACCCTTTGAAGTTGGTTAGCCTGAGATCGTATGCGTCGCGGCCTTCATGCCAGTTCCCGGCAGCCGCCTGCAATTTAACAAAAAAGGCGTGCAGTGTGGACGCTCTCAACCCCGATTCTTTTCTCAATGTTAATGCGGCCTGGTTGGACGGGGCAAGACCTCTGATAAAAAATCCCTCTTTCTCGAAAAGCATTCTTGCTTCATCCAGTAGAAAGGATTTCCCTACACCGGGGTCGCCCTGGATGGCCACCACCCGGCCTGGACAGTGCGCCATAAGTCGCACCGCTGATTTCTGACCTTCAAGCAAACACGAATGCTTAAGAAACCTGTTCACCTTCGATTCTTTGATAAGTCCTTTCTTTCTTTTTATATCCGCGGCCACGTATCTATAAAGACTTTTCTCAAGCTGGATATTCTCCTGGGTGGAGAAATAGGTTTTGCCGGTACGTTCTCCGACGTTGATAAAACGACCGCTGCCGTCGAAGTAATCTTCTACATACCGGGGGGAGAGAACGTCTCCGGCTTCTTTTAAAACACCATTGATAAATTCCCGTTTCGTAAAAGCGGCATGAGCATACAAAAAATCACCGGCAGCTTGAGAAAGGGTTTTTTCTAAATCGGCAGCGGGGATATTCGCAGGCAGCCCCTGGGGAGATAACTCGATTTCCTGGATAAGAGTCGGCGATTTGATACCCATGGCGATCATTTTTTCCCTGAACTGCGCTCTCCATGAATCGAGTTCCACCAGCACCTTCTCTGCCCTGGTCATTAAATTGGCGGTGTCTCTTTGTTTTGCGTTGGCGTGTTTTCGGTCCGTGCCCATTGCTTCGAGTTTTTTGTCGATCTGGGGCACCCGGCTGAAATGCAGTATCTGCTCCCGCGTAAAACCGGCAATCTCGAAATTTAACCGGTTGTTTTTATCATGTTCCAGGCGGTAACCTTCTTTTTTCAACTGGTTGATTAGCTCGCCTTTGTAGACCCCGTCGATTATTTCATAGTTGTCGATGATGGTCCTGAAATCGACGGTGTTAAATTCTTTGCTCCATTTTTTGTTCTTATCGAAAAAAGGATTGCGGGTGGTGTTAAAAATCACATTGTGGGAATGGAGATGGGGCTGCAAGTCGCGGTTATAAAAATCAAGAAACCTGGCAGAAATCATATTATGACTCAACACCCGGCGTTTAATTCCTTTCTCTTTTATCCTGGTAAAAATATAGTTTTCTTCGATAAACTTTATCGCCGCTTCATTGGCTTTCTCGTGACAGCGCAGGATTTTCCAGTAATGCTCCTCGAACATCATGGTAAGGGAAACTGATTTTGGAGCCTGGGAGACAAGATCGAGGCAAACGGAGCAGCCGTGAACAGATGGTTTGAAATCGAAATCTTCCGGGCTGGTTGTTATACCGATTTCTTTAAGGCCGTTAACCATCTGCTCGCGGAACATGGAGCGATACCTGTCATCCTGCAAAGATACTTCGACCGCGGAAACATTCTTTTTTGCCACATTATGAGAGTTGATCCTGGCGACAAACTCTTTATTTTTATTTTTTGCAATATAGACAGCCGGTTTTTTAGAATGTCTTTCTTTCTTGAACTTTACCTTGTTCTCTTCCTGGATTTTCTCCACTACTTTTGCCCCGGCATTTTTGAGAATCGTTTTCACTTCCCGACTGCCTTTTAACTCTTCGGAAATTTTGCTTGAAACAGAGAAATTCAGCCGGAATGTGCTGAACCTGTCATTTTCATCGATTACTTTTATAAAGTTTTCATAATTTATTTTTTTTTCGGGGAATCTCTCGATGCCCAACTTCCCCTGCCATTCGCCGGTCATTTCCGCATAGTATTTTTTCAAGCCTTTCAGGTCTTTGAAATATTCGCCGGTAGACGAAGCGGTTCTCACTGCGCCGGTTATCATAAACCGCTCCCGCTGCTCTTCTCGATTTTTTTAACCTGCTCTTCGATGAAAGCCTTTGTCTGTGCAAAATCATCCTGGGAAATATTGCCCGGCTTGATGAAAAAAGTACGGGCCAGGATATAAGCAGCGACCTTGTATACAACATAGAGTTTCTTGTAAATTTTTCCTAAAAAGGAAGAGGTTCTTTTATTATGAGCGAAAACATTGTCTGTCAGGGAATCGAGTTTCTTTTCGATTAATTGGAGTCTAATATCTAAATTCCCGGTAAGCGGCAGACCTTTTTTGATTAATTCATGGAGATAAGCAGTTGGAGTTGAAAATTTATATGACGCTGAATCTCGAATGAGTTTGTCTTTCAACACTTGCGGTAATTTTAAATGAAAACTTTCTTTTCTCATATCATGGATACCTCTATCTATATATAATATAATATTTCTATTGTGTCAACACTTATTAAATGTTTTATATAATATTTTTATTGGCAAATAATTAGGAGCCCCTTTGGGAACCCTCGAGAAGTGCCGATATAAAAAGAAAATCGGGAAATGAGGCTCCTGGCTGGGGACCCAAAGTCAATCTCAAAAAAAAGCTCGAAACGCTTTATTGATGAAGTTCTACAGAGTTCGACGAGAAATTTCGCACACCCGAAGGGTTGCAATTG
>JAGLSW010001226.1 GCA_023135565.1 Candidatus Aminicenantota bacterium
TGACTTGGTTTGCCTTGATTATTTCATTACTGTTAACATCATAAATATAGTTATATCTTTTCGTTTTGAATTTTTTAACAAAAGGCCGGCGCAGGTCCGGGATTTTTTTTCCTGTAGACATTTAGCTGCCGAAGCTTACCCGGTATTCATATATCTTCATGCCCATATAAGTGTCTAATATGAACAGGCTTTTTTCATGGACATATATAGCGTCACAAAAAACATTTAACTTCCCGGCCGCAATAATTTTACCCGCAGGAGAAAAAACGAGGAGACGAAACCGGTCCGTGCTATCCGGGTAGGGGCCTTTCGGGTATCTACGCATCGTTCCATTACCGTCGCTTACCAGGAAAAAATTTTCCTTTTTTTTCATAGGTCTGGTGGAGGCCGCAAGATAAAATTTTCCGGTTCGGTCGATGGCTATTCCTGAGGATACCCTCTCGTTATGTTCGCCGGTGACTTTGATATTTTTTTTCGACTCGCTTAACTCCACATAGGGGGTTTTAAACGGCATATCAAAAGTAACGATAAGTCCGGGATTACCATCGTATGAATATTTGATATAACAGGGAGTGGCACAAAAAGAGACATAAAAACTATCATTTTGATCTATCGTAAAGAAAATACCTTCAGTATTTACTTTAGATTTGGGACGTTCGAAGAATTTCCCGATTTCTTTTAATACCTTTCCTTCCGGAGCGTATAATGTGAGCAAATGCCCGGACTTACATGATTTTTCATAGCTGTATAAGGCTATTTCGTCTTTCCCGGTCAAAGCGATATAAGTGGGTTGTGCGCCCACGGTTTTAAAGCTGTCGAGATATTTGCCCTGTGGGTCAAAGACCTGGATACGATAATTGCCGTGGTCTGCCGTAAAAAGATTACCGACTGTATCAAAGTCAACGGCTCCCGGTGTCAGCAGGTCGCCCGGTCCCTGTCCAACCCGACCGATGGATTGTTTAAATACACCGTTCCTGTCGAACACCTGCACTCGGTTATTCCCTGAATCGACGATATATACGGAATTTTTCTTGTTAATTTTTATGTCCATGGGGAAACGGAAGAATTGATTTTCATCCTCTGTTTGATCGTCTCCCCATATCCTGGTCAAAGTTAGTTTGATTTTGCCTTCGCAAGCATCGATTTCCGGCAGGGTATTGCGGACAAATTTTGGACTACCGGAAATTTGCAAAGATAGAAGGTTTATAAGGCCAAATATTACAACTATTTTTTTTTTTTGCTCCCATAATGTTTTAAGGGGAAATCTTCTTTGTCTTACGTTCATCTTAACTCCATCTAATTTTTGTTTGATAATTCAAAGCCCACGGCGCGGGTACCCGATAAACCGCTCCGCGTCAAAAGCAGCAGAGGCCGGGGAAGCCAGAACCGCAGTGCTGTTCTTTTGCCTGTCCCCTTTCCTCTTTACCCATGTCACCACAGTGCGGGCATACGCAGAGCATACTGTGCCTGCCGCCCATTTTCATTATCTTTGGATTAACCGGCATCATCTTCTCCTAAAAAGCTTCCTTATTCTTTGAAAAGCGGGCGCGTGCCCGCAGCCCATAAGGGGCCTGGTTCCAGCATCTTCGACCACGTTTACAAAAAGTTTTTTTAGCAAAATTTCACGAAGCATCGGTGAAAATCTCGTTAAAATCGAAGGCGATCTTACATGGCCCTAAATCAAAAATCACTTTCCCGTCTTGAAAATCTTCAGTTTTTTCATATTCGCTGCTTTTCAACGTAAACACGTCGGCGCTTTTGGTTTCAGGATCAACGATGCAAAAATACTTAACCCCTGCTTCCCGGTAAAGGCGGTATTTCAACACACGATCCTTGCGTCCTGTAGACGGCGAAAGGATTTCAAAAACCAATACAGGTGTCTCTTCGAGTTTTTCTCCTTCGATGCTTTCGTCACACACTACGAGATTATCAGGCTGAACGACTGTATCTTCAGCGATCTGCCAATCCACCGGTAGATAGGCGTCGCAGCGGGGGCAATTTTCCAACAGGCTTTCCAACTGGAAGGCGATCTTATGACTTATTCGTTGGTGTTTTTTCCTTGGCGCAGGAACCATGGCGTAGGGAATGCCGTGGATGAGCTCCCAGCGTCCTTCCCAGTTCACGTAGTCATCGTAGGTATAATGCGGTAAATCTTCGATTTGTAAAGCCGGTAGGCCCATATTAACTCCTTTTATTTTTTGAAAATCTCGTTAAAATCGAAAGCGATCTTACATGGTCCCAAATCGAAAGTCACTTTCCCATCCTGGAAATCTTCTGTTTTCTCATATTCGCTGCTTTTCAACGTAAACGCTTCGGCGCTTTTGATTTCGGGATTAACGATACAAAAATACTTAACCCCCGCTTCCCGGTAAAGGCGGTATTTCAACACACGATCCTTACGCCCGGTAGACGGCGAAAGGATTTCAAACACCAAAACCGGTGTTATGGTTAGTTTTTTACCTTCGATATTCTCGCCGCACACCACCAGGTTATCGGGCTGGACGATAGTGTCTTCCGCGATTTGCCAATCCACCGGCAGCAAAGGTTTACACAGCTTGCAGTGTGCTAATAACTTGTGCAACTGTACGGCGATTTCTCCACTGATCTCCTGGTGCCTGATCGCCGGAGCCGGCGCCATGGCGTAGGGAATGCCGTGGATGAGTTCCCAGCGCCCTTCCCAGTTCACGTAGTCATCGTAGGTATAATGCGGTAAATCTTCGATTTGCAAAGCCGGTAATCCCATATTAACTCCTTTTATTTTCCAGGTATATTATACCATTAATAAACCGGTTTTATCAACATACTATCCTGGCAAGACACCTTTTCTTATGTTACAATAGAAGATTAAATCCACGGGATATTAACTATGAAAAAAAATAAAGTGCGTATAGACCAATGGCTCCATGCGGTGAGAATCTTTAAAACCCGCAGCCAGGCCGCGAACGCCTGCCAAAAAAACAAAATCACCATAAACGGCGCAGCAGTGAAACCTTCCCATACGGTCAAAATAGACGAAATAGTAGAAGTGAAAAGCGGACCTATTACCCGCACTTTCAAAGTTACAGGCTTAATACAAAAACGGGTGTCGGCCAAAATCGCGGCGGAAATGGTAGAAGAAACCACGCCGCTGGAAGAGTTCGAGAAACTGAGAGCTATCCGCACTAACCCTTTCGCCCTGCGAGAAAGAGGTGCGGGCCGTCCTACCAAAAAAGAGCGCCGCGACATCGACCTTTTAAAAGAGCCCTGGGATTACGAGTAATTCCGGCACTTACAAAAATCGAACTTGCCAAAACTCAAATATTGTTTTATAATAACGATATGAAAACGAAATGTAATTCCAACCCAATCATAAAATATATCAGGATATTATTGTCATTGGCCTTGATCGGCTTAGGTTTCTACTATAAAAGCTGGTTGGGCGCCGTGGGGGTAATCACTTTGATCTCAGCTTTTACCGGTGAATGCGCTTTCTCCCTCAAGTTCAACAGGAAGTGCGATTTCAAACTTCCCCGCAGCACGGGAAACCGATAAGACACTCTTCCCATAGCAAAAACACTCATCGCTAAACAAAAGTTTTGTGGGGGTGCAGGGGGCGGTTTTTCAAAAGAGCCCCCTGCCCGCCGGAGGCAATATATTGTGAGAAATCCGGGCTAACTAAAATTTATACTGCGCGTCTTTTGCTTGACCTGCTCTAAAAACCGGGCGCTGTGGCCGTTCAACAAAGATTCATCCTGTAACATCGATGCAGCATCCCGGCGAGCTGCGGCAAAAACTTCACGGTCCCTTTTTACATCCCCGATCCTGAAATCAAGGTACCCGGACTGTTCGAGACCGGTAATAATACCTCCACCCCTCATCTCTAAATCGATCTCGGCGATCTTAAAACCATCATCGGTAGAGGCGGTGGTCAAAAGCCGCTGCTTGCCGCTTTCGCTTATATTCACCGAGGGTATAAGATAACAAAAAGACTGCTGCCCACCCCTGCCTACCCGGCCCCGCAGTTGATGCAGTTGACTCAATCCATAACGGTCGGCGTCTTCGATCACGATGATAGTGGCGTCTTTAACGTCTATCCCCACTTCGATTACCGTAGTAGAAACCAGTATCTCGATCTTGCCGGCGGCGAATTCGGCTAATGTTTTATCTTTCCTGTCCGCGGGGGTGCGCCCGGAGACAATCCCCATGGGTAATCCTACAAACACTTCCTTGAAATAAGGGGTCTCTTTTTCGATAGACCTGAGTTCCGCAAAAAATTCCGATTCCTCCACCAAAGGAAGAATAATGTAAACCTTGTTCCCCTGCTCCACTTTGCCTTTTAAGCGGCGGTAAAATTCATCCCGGGCGCGGTTGGCGACTATTTTGGTAATAATGGGCAGCCGGCCCCGGGGTTTGGTCTCGATAAGCGAAACCGAAAGGTCATTGTACAGCGATAACAGCATGGTCCTGGGGATGGGGGTGGCGGTGGTAACCAGCAGGTCCACACTAAGCCCTTTGTAGTAAAGGGCGGCCCGCTGGGATACGCCGAACCTGTGCTGCTCGTCGATCACCACTAAAGAGAGATTCTTGAATCGTACGTTCTCATTGAGTAAAGAGTGGGTGCCGAATATAATATCTATTTCGCCTGCTAATAAACGTTCGTAGATGCGGGCCCGGGCGGCGGGCGGGGTAGAACCGGTGAGCACCTCGACTTCGGCGTCCTTAAAAAACCGCTTAGCGCTGCTGAAATGTTGGTTGGTCAAAATCTCCGTGGGTGCCAGGAAAGCTCCCTGGAAGCCGTTCTCCCTGGCCAGCAAAAGCGCCAAAAAAGCGATGATGGTTTTGCCGGAACCTACGTCCCCCTGCAAAAGCCGCTGCATAGCAAAATCGCTTTTCAAATCGTTGACGATGTCGGCATAGGCTTTTACCTGGTCCGCGGTTAATTCAAATTCTACGTTGGCGTCCACCGACTGCTTCACTTTCCGGTCGATAACATAATGGTTGAGCCGTTTTACTTTCTTAAAAAAATTGCGGGTATACTGTAATTCCAATTGAAAAAAAAGAAACTCCCGGTAAATGAACCTGCTCTTCAACCTGTCGATGACCCCGGGGTTATACTGCGCCGGTAAATGAATCCCCGACAATGCGGCTGCGATAGCGGGGAAACCGTACTTCTCCAATATCCAGGGTGGTAAACATTCGCAATCGTCCTCTAAAACAGCAAAAATATTCCCCATCAATTTCCGCAGGGTGCCGTTTTTTATGGTAGAAATGGCGTGATATAGGGGCTGTACCGCGGGCATGCCGGTGCCGCTGAAAACCATGGGGCTGCTTAACTGGAAAAATCCCGGTTTTTTTTCCATTTGCCCATATAGGTAGACGCTGCTGTTCTTTTCACCGGTATTTGCTGAAAGCCCGTTATCGAGGGGAGTTTTTTTGCCGGCTTGCCCGGGGTCAGCCGCCGGCGCCGTCCGCTCCCGGAAAAAATCGCTCAAGTAGGGCTTATTGAAAAAAACCACGCGGATTTTTTCTTCTTTTTTTGGGGGGCCTGTTCCTGTGCTGATTTTAGCGTTTACATTGAGTATAGTTAATTTTTTCCAATAAATCCGGGATAAGCGAAAGTTCTCTATCTCCACCCGGTAAACCTTTTTCTGCTGCAGGTCGATACCATCCGCCGGGGTCGAGAAGTCGATGTAATCGAGAGGAAAATGGAAAAGCAGATCGAAGACCGTGTTTATTCCCTGTTTGGCGAATATTCCGGCAGTCTTCTCTCCTACTCCTTTGACCGCTTTTACCGGGGATTCCAGCTTTAAATCCAAATCAATAGAAAAAAGTGATCTTCTTGTAATCGGTGGCTATTTTCTTGATACCGGGCAGGAAATCGAACCAATCGAAAAGAGATTTTTTGTCTTTTACTCTTCCCTGGGCGGCGCCGAATGCTTCGTCCAGTAGTTCGGGAGAGAAATTGGCGCCGTTAATCTTCAAATCTTCGAAAAGGTAGCGCATCCTGTACTTGGTGCTTTCAATGGTCCCGGAGAACTCGATCTCGAAATCCCTTAAAAAAGAGGGGACGTCTTTATACTTTTTGCCCAGCAGTTTCACTTTCATGGTGCCTGAGATTTGATTTTTCTCTTTCAGTTTTAGTTTCATATATTTTACTTCCGGGGCGTAGCGTTTGGCGTAGACCAGGTTCAAGTAAGAATTTAGTTCGTCTTCACTAAAAGATCCCCTTCTCAAGAATACTTTGGTTTTCTTAGATTTGGCAATTTTCTTCAAGAAGAATTCTATTTTCTTGGCTTTATGTGCCGAAAACTCCGACGAAGTCGAAGCGCTTAAAGAAGCGTACAAAAACAAACATAACGTTAATACTAATAGTAATATTTTTGTTTTTTTCATTCTATAATTATAACCTTTCTATTTTTTATTTTCAACTTTTTTTTAAAAAATAACCTGACGGCTTCGGAAAATATTTCGTGCTCTTCTTTTAAGATTCGTTGGCCGAGAGTATCTTCGCTGTCGTCGTCCCTAACTTCCACGGGCCGCTGCAAAATAATAGGCCCGGTATCTACACCGGCGTCCACGAAATGAACCGTGCAGCCGCTTATTTTTACACCGTGATCGACCGCCTGCTTTTGGGCATGCAGGCCGGGGAAAGACGGCAGCAGGGCGGGGTGAATATTCATGATCCTGTTTTCATAGGCTTGCAAAAGTTCTTCGCCCACGATCTTCATGTACCCGGCCAAGCAGAGCAGGTCTACGCTGTATTCCTCCAGGATGGCTATGATGGCTCTTTCGTAAGCGGTTTTTGTTTTGTAACTTTTGGGCGCCACATGGAAAAAATCCAACCCGAATTCGCTTGCTTTTTGCAGTCCCGGGGCGTCTTTTTTATTGCTGACCACCACCACCACCCGGTAATTGGCGTCTCTTTTAAGAGAGTTTTTATAGATCGCTTCGAAATTTGAGCCTCTACCGGATAAAAGAACCGCCACCCTTCCTTTTGTTTTCATATCGGTCACCGAATGATTTGCCGAAGGGGGGATTCGAACCCCCACAGGATTGCTCCCACAAGTACCTGAAACTTGCGTGTCTACCAATTCCACCACTTCGGCGTTAAGAGAGAGTTATATTTCAAATTGCAGATTTTGTCAAGAGCAAAAACAAAAAAAATCGTATTTTTTGCCTCCGGCGGCCAAAACCCTTTTGAAAAAGGGTTCTGGACTCCCAAAACTTTTGATGAGCGATACGCTTATCTACTCAATAAACGGCTATCGTTGGCTTTGCCGCGAAGCGGCTCATGGGTTGGGGACGCAGTCCCCCTCACACGCTGCTTCTTGCCGGAGGCGAAAAATAAATAAATTTATGGAACAACCCAGATATTGTCTTTACTTAGTTCTATTTTCGTATCATCGAGATAAGCCGCTTTTCCAGCCCCGCCGGGACGGAAATCGGTGACAATATCTACATGCCGCGACGAACGGTTAAGCACGCCTTTTTGGAAAAACTTTTCCAATTCCAACTGTCCTTCCGCGGAGGCGGTATCATCCACATAACAATCGGGATAACTGGCGCCGATAGCGATATGCATCGTACCGCCCACTTTCTCTACGAAAAGCGGATGCTTCAAAGCTTTTTGAATGCCGCGGTTCATGCCGAAAGCCACCTCGCCGAGTCGGTGCGACCCCTCATCGGTTTCGATAATCTCTTTTAAAGCACCGTGTTCTTTTTCCGCCCGGTAATCGACGATCACGCCTTTCTCAAATTTCAAATAGATGCCCTCCAGGGTGACGCCGTCGTAATAAACCGGCAGGTCAACGAAAATTTCCCCGACCACGCTGTTGGCATCGGGACTGGTGTACACTTCACCGTCGGGGAAGTTTCTTTTGCCGGTACATTTCACGCTGTTCCGGCCCGCAATATCCATTTTGAGTTCCAGGGTTTTGCCGCTGCCGGGGTGTTCGCTGACGATGGTCACCCGGTTGGCTTTAGTCAGCGCCTGGAAGAGCGGTTCTTCTACTTCTTCTAATTGGCGCGGGTCTACAGTAGAAGCCTTAACGATTATATCGGCGTACTCCTGCAAAGACATACCTTCCATAGCGGCAAACGCTTCGGTAGGATAAAGAGTCAGTACCCAGCATTTCCCCATACGGATACCTTTGAAAGGCCCATCAACCCTGGTCAAAGCCGCCCCTGTCTCGGCCGGCAAGTTGGCGAATAAAGCCGGGTTTTCGGCACCCAGGATTTCGATATATTTATTCATGGCCTCATAACGCTGCTTGTGCCAGTCAGGCGCCCTTTCGATTTGTTCCACTGTTCCGAAGCGGGCCATCGAGGAACTCCATACCTGGCCGCGGTTATTGTCCGGGGGCACTAAGTTGATATCCGCGGCGGCACCGGCGGCAAAAATCTTATCCTGGATAACAGACAGCAGCGGCCAGGTGATATATTCTCCTTTGACCATAACCACGTCTTCCGGTTGAATACCGCCCAAAGAATGTTCCAAAATAAAATCGGCCCAGGTTTCCAGGTCTTTTGCTGCAATATTAATGCTCATAATTCACTCCTTTGTTATGCCGTTTCCCGGCTCTTCGACAGACGTTCCTTTTTGCTCTTGTGGAATAAAAGAACAATCAGGCCGGGAATCAAGATCAAGAAATCCCTGATCAAAAGACCCACCGGGTCGCTCTTCTCCCCGGAAACCGTGACAAAACAACCGCAGTTAAAATCGACGCCCCGTATCAGGTTAATCGAGATGGCAATAATAAAAACCACTAACAGCGAAGAGAGCGTAAAAGCCGCGGCCCGGCTAAAAATCCCCAGCACAAGAAAAATCCCGGTTACCATCTCCACCCAGGGCACCAAAATTGCCGAAAGATATACCGAAAAATCAGGGAATAGTTGATAATTATATATGATTTTGGCAAAAGCCTGGGGGTGCGCGATTTTATCGAGGCTGGCGTAAATGAACAATCCGCCTAAAACCAAACGGCAGAGCACCTGTACAGGCGTACTGCTTAAGAATTTAACTATTTTTGTTTTCATGTTTTTTTCCTGTTTTTATAGGTTGGGGATAGAATCTTGTATTTATCGACAAGCTTTCCCCGGTGAGGAATTCGTTTCACCTGTTTTCATAGGCTGGGGTCGCCGACCCCTTCTTCAACATTATCCTGCGGATTTGTTACCGGGTTATTCAACTCCGTCCACTCGGTATAACCGCCTCTGTAAACAAACACATCCCGGTGCCCTTTGGCGTATAATTTTTTAACCAACAGGGTAGAATCGATACAGGTTACGGAACTGCAATAAGCGATAATGGTTCTACCCTCGCTCAACAATTCCCCCATGTGCCCGAATACATCGTCGAATTCGTAAACCGGGAAACTCACCGCCCCGGGCAAATGTCCTAAGCAGTAGTCCTCTCTCGTCCTGGCGTCGAACAACAGCGCATCGCTGTCCAACAGGGCTTTTAAGGTTTCCACGTCGATTTCGTCCACGAACTCCGGGTAAGCGGCGCCGTCTTCCTCCTCAACAGGAACATATTTCTTAAAAACAGGCAGCGAGGCTCCTGACAAACCGTTGTAAACGAAACCGGCGATAATGCTTATTCCTAAGATAATAACTAATTGTAATACAAATTTTTTCAGCGTCATTTTTTAGTTTCCTTACGTCGTTCTATGAAGAGACAAGAAAATGTCACATTAACGATATATATTAATATTTTTTTGCCCTTATGTCAACATAATACAATAGAATTGCCTCCGGCAGCCCTGCCGGGTGACGCCCCCATT
>JAGLSW010001227.1 GCA_023135565.1 Candidatus Aminicenantota bacterium
CCCCCTTGACCCCCCAAAAAACTTTTGATGATTTAAAAGCGCAAAGCCCGCGCAGCGGCTGCCCGCGCCGCGGGTCCCCTTGACCTCTTTGATTAGCTGCGTAATTTGTTTTCTCAATATACATCGAGATCTTCGGCTGAAACTACCCTGCCTTTGTAAATAGTGCCGATCTCTTTTAACAGGTCCTCGTCGGAAGCACCCCAATACAATTGATGGTAAAGGATAAGCAGGCAAGGTTTTACCTGGTCGGCGATCTTTGCCAGTTCATAGGTGGAAGTATGGTTGGATGTGTGATATTTTTGCCAGGTTTCGCTGCGGATTTTCAATTTTTCCGCTGAAAAGACCTCATGCACCAGGATGTCTACTCCTTTGCATTTTTCGATGAGGTTTTTGCAGACCCTGGTATCGCCCGATATAGCGATGGTTCTATCCGGGGTAGTGAACTTAAAACCATAAGCTTCCGGCCAACTGCCGTGTTTGACTAAAAAAGCCTCAACCGTCACATTTTGGTCTTTGTATATAATGCCTTCTTCGATCTCCCGGGCCATCACTTTCCAGCCGCGGTTATTGGCCGCTTCCAGGCCGTAAAGGCGCATCCTGATATCTTCTTTGTAGGCTTCCAGGATATGGCGGGTCATCTCTTTGATCCCTTCAGGGCCGTAAACTTGCAGCGGTTCATCCCGGCCTATCACCCAGGGTGTCAAAATAAGATCGGCATAACCGGAAGTGTGGTCCGAATGAAGATGGGTAATAAACGCCCTTTTGATATTCTCCATATTTAGGGCCTCGATTTTTCCGCCATAAGCGGTGGATAAAGCCGCCGCCTTGCGGATGAGTCCGGGACCGCAGTCGATTATATACGGCGTATCGTTAACGATAATAGCCACGGAATTGCCGGAATGTCCCGGGTCCGGGTTGGGAGTGCCGGTGCCTAAAAAAACGACCTGTGTGATTTTTGAGGGCGAACAATCTTGTTTTCCATAAAGATTAAGAGATAGTACCAATACCAGGAAAAAAACCAACAAGACAGTGTTTTTTTTATGGTAAGCTCGAAAAAAAGCCCCCCCCGGCAGGGCGCCGGCAATATGCGCCACATGCTGCTCTTTACAGTCGTACAGCGGCGAAAAACGCTTAGGATTAATTTTTTTAACATGCATCACAGCAGCATTCTACAGGAAACCGGCAAATATTGCAATACAAAATCAGCAGCCGCCATTAAAAATTTAGCGCCGGAAGCTGCCGGTGAGATAGAATGGGGACTGGCGAAAAAGAAAAAAATTAGCCAAAGAGAAAAAAATCGCAAGGGGAAAACGGTTGACAAATCCGGGAATAAGTATTATTCTATAGCATAGAGGTAAAAATGGATAATGTACTAAATATGAGCGGTTTTCCTCCTGAAGCAAAGGAAAGTATAATCAATTTTTATGAATTTATAAAACACAAGTACAAAGTTCATGACAGGGAAAAATCAAAATCAAAGAAGAAACTTTTAACTCTTATGGAAAAGGGGATTTACACCCTGCCTGATGATTACGTTTTCAACAGGGAAGAACTGTATGATTGAACGGGCTTTTATCGACACGAATATTTTTATTTACGCTTTTGAAAAAGGAAACACAAGTAAGAAGAGAAAGGCCGTAGAACTGATAAAAAATAAAAAAATATCTGCTGTAACAAGCGTCCAGGTCTTAAATGAGTTTGTAAGCGCAACTGTCAAAAAAAATTTACTTGCAAAGCGGGAAGCTGTCGACACGGCGCTCCTTATTGAAAGTGAGTTTGAGATCGTTCCATTAGACAGTCCGGTATTTTTGAAAGGGATGGAGATATTTAGGAACAAAAACATACATATTAGCCTCTGGGATTCACTTATAATTGCCGCCGCTGTTTTGAGTGAATGCGATACAATCTATTCAGAAGATATGCAGCATAATTATGTGGTTGAGGGTGCCAGGGTGAAGAATCCACTATTGTAAAGTTTGTTATTAGCCCTACTTAGAGTAAAAAACATATCACTAAAGAATATGTACACAGAATACTTGACACTACCCAAATAAATTGCTACTGTTTTTCAATTAACCTTATAGAATAAATATTGCTGTTGTACTTAGAAAGCTTCTCAATTGATTTACCATCCCCTAACGGGTCTTTTATTAAATATTCCCGGTTGTCTTTACCGACGATGAGAACCCAGTGCGGAACACTCTTGCGTAACATAACTTTTACCAAAACAGGAATTCCTGATTTCAAAGAACGGTCAATACGACTGTATGTGGGGAAGCAAGGAACTTCTATTTTTATTCTCCCCGTTAAAACTTCCGATACTTTGTCCCATATTAGCCAACCTTTTTTGGTATAACTATTATTTTGAACCAATAACTTGTTAAGCTTTCCAGGCGCTATATCTATATCATAATGGGCGAGCGCCATACTCACACAGGTGACTGTACAACCGACAAATCGAAATTCCTCATTACTGCCGCCAATCCTATCGGACCTCCATCTTCGAACCCCTTGCAAATAAATAGGCTCTAAAGAAAAATGAAACCTTTCGAATTTCATTCCACCTTTTGGGGGGATAGAGATAAATCCCAAAAATAAACACCTGCTCGAAACAATGATTACTACCAGGGCAATAAAAATACATGCAATTATAAAATTCCACAAAGTTTTTGACTTTTTATACGAAAACCCTATTCTCTCAAGATACCTTTTTTTAATTTCCTTCACTTTCACTTCAACCTCATTTAGCGTTTAACAATACGACAAAAAGTGCAAAGGGGTTCACGTCTCGAATTATCATTCAACAGGGGGCAGTCCGCATGTACCGGGGAGGCCGGTCATCGCTTATCGATCATCGACCTGCCCCTCACCGGGCTTTTTGGAGGTAAAAAACGTAAAGAATCCTTAAATTTTTATTGCTCTCCATTCCTTTCAAAAGCGCTACCCTGGCCTTTATCCGCGTGGAAAGGCGCGTTTCCTCATCCGCTGCCAGCCCGGCGCGAAGGTACAGCAAAACCCCTTTCAAGGCATGAATCTCCGCATAATTGGGATTAACGGCAAAAGCTTTTTCTAAAGCAGCAAGCCCTGCCGTGATAGTTCGCTCCGCTTCTGCTTTCCGGTTCTTCACGATTTCCCACTCCGCTTTCCTCCAGCAAAGCTTGATCCGGGTCAGTTGGATAAAAATATCTTTAGGATTCAACTGTGCAGCTTTTTGCAGCGTTCCCCGGGCTGCTCTAAAATAAGGCCGCGGATCTTCACCAACCGCCGATTTCCATCTTGCTTTTAACAGCGAGATTTCACCATCCTGCCCGTAAACTTCATGACTATTCGGGTTGAGGGCTCCAGCTTTTTTCAGCAGTCCCCCCGCCTGCCGGAGTTTATCCTCCGGGGAGCGCCGCCCATCCAACAGGTAACGGGCTTGCATGATATAGTTCGCTGCCATAGCAGTATAAATCCGCGGATCATTAGGATTTACCTCTATGCTTCTTTTAAAATAACCGGCAGCCTTCTTTACCCGGGGACTGCTATTCTTGCCCGACAAATAATCATATTTGATCAGGATGCCGCTGACTTTTACCAGGCCTAAATAGAGTTCGTTGCCCTTTGGATTGATCTTAACGGCTTTCTCAAAATACTCCACCGCCCGGTTAACCGTTTCCGTGGGAACAAAACCATTATCCAACTCGTAACGGCCGATGTCCATCAAAACAAACCCCGAATTGGTGTAAAAATGAACAAACCCGGGGTTGAACTCTATGGCCTTTTCTAAGCTGGCGACTGCTTTCCTGAAGGAAGGCCGGGGGTCCTGTCCGGCAGCCATCAAGGCTCCTCCCTGGAACCACAACGCGCCGGCCATGCCGTTATACAGGTTGACTAATTTCGGGTTAAGGGTAAGCGCTTTTTCAAAATTGGCCACTGCCAGGTCCAGTAGTGATTTGGGGTCCTTACCTCGCCTCATCAGGTATTGAGCCATCCTGACATATACATTGCCGAGGCCGTTGTAGGCCATCAAATGATTGGGGTGAAACGTAATGGCTTTCTCGAAATTCTCCACCGCGGCGCTGAATGTGGGTGTGGGGTCCTGGCCGTGCCCCATCCGGTACTCCCCTTTGAGGCGGTTATTAATGCCGATAATCGTATAGGCTTCAAAATTTTCCGGCAGCAGGGCGATGGCGTTTTTAGCAGCGGCAGCGGATTTATCGAAATTCTCGATAGGATCCTGGCCGCAAAATACTTTATGGCGGCCGAACAGGCGATAGACTGAAGATAACATAACATAGATTTCAGGCAGCCCGGCATCGATTCGCAGCGCCTTTTGACAGCAGTCGATGGCCGCTTCCACTAAGGGTTCTAAGTCCCCGCCTTTCGAGTGAACTTTTATATTGATTTTTCGCTCTAAGACACGGCCTAACCCTCTATAACCGCGAATATCGCTTTTTCCTATCTCTATGACCTGCCGGTAAGCCTCTTCCGCTTTGGAAAAATATTCCAGTGCTTCATCATTATTATTTTTCTCCATCCCGGTTGCCAGGAAAATATTGCCTTCCAAAACCTTTGCTTTATACAACTCGGGAATATCATGCCCGTTTTTTTGTACTGTTCCCTGCAAAAGGGTTAGAGCCCGGTCGAAATTCTTCTCATAAAATCCGATCAACGCTTCGATGTATTCGGGAGATTCATCCCGGGTCTGTTTCCCCTGGCGTAAGAAAAAAAGCGCCGGTTCGCGAAAGTCTTTCTCTACCTCTTTCTTGCGGGCTTCCCGCATATCTTTGTTAGAAATCCTTTCCGCTTTTTCACTTTCCCTGAGGTACAACTCGCCCAAAACCAGACCTCGTTTATAGGACACTTCCGCTGTGCGATGACCTGCTTCCCAGGCCTTTTCTAAGTGTTCTTTGGCCTTATCGTATTCCTGCAGTGCCAAAAACCCCCTGCCCATGGCATAATGCCCGGGACCAAGTCCCATGCGACCTACTTCCGCCATTTTTTCTTCGATACCCTTGATCTGTTCCTCGATGCGTGTTTTCGCCCCGGCTATACTGTGCAAGGGCAATATATTGGCATAACGCATGGTGTTTTCTATTTTCTCTACTTCCTGGCCCAACTGTTGGGCGATTAAGGCCCGGTGCGATGAGGTAGATTTCGTTTTCAACCATAAGCCCAACAAAAGGGCGATCAAAACGACGGCAGTGCCGATAACAAGGGCCGGCCACTTATGTTTGGTAAGTTTGCGCCTGATGCGGTAGGTAATGGTTGCCGGCCTGGCTTCGATGGGGTCGCCGTCTAAATAACGCTGCAAGTCTTCAGCCAGATCTTTTGCGGAAGAGTAGCGGCGGTGCTGTTCTTTTTCTAAGCATTTCATCACGATGGTTTCGATATCCGGGGGTACGCGGGGATTGATTTTGCGCAGCGGTTGGGGGTCTTTTTGAATTACTTTCATCAATATGTCCACCGGGGTGTCGCCATCGAAAGGTACGCTGCCGGTAAGGAGTTCATACAAAGTGACTCCTAAACTGTAAATATCGCTACGCCGGTCCAGGCTTTTTATTTTTCCCCCGGCATGTTCAGGAGACATGTAATAAGGGGTGCCCACTACCATGCCGGTAGAAGTGAGTCCCGGCGCTTCTTGTTCCCTGGCGATACCGAAATCCATTATATAAGGTTTCCAATTCCCATCTTCGGTTTGTTTTATCATGACGTTCGCAGGTTTGACATCCCTGTGGACCAGGCCCTGGCGATGGGCGGCATGAAGACCTAAAGCTACCTCTTTCATGACTTTTATTTTCTCTTCCACGGTCAATTCAGTGCGCAGCGCCCTCAGGGTGTCTCCTTCGATATACTGCATAGCGATATAGGGATGTCCGCCGTATTTTCCGGATTCATATACTTTGCACACATGTATGTGCTCAACCTGCGCCTGGGCACGGGCTTCGCGTAGAAATCGCTTTACTACATCCGGGTCTTCATGGCGTAGTATTTTTAAGGCGATGTGTCGTTTTAAATCGGGATCATAGGCTTTATAGACATTGCCCATACCGCCTTTTCCTAAGAGTTCGACTAACTGAAAACGGCCCCAGGTCTTTGGTTCTGTCTTTTTCTCCATGGCTATATATCTCCTCTTCTAAGCATCCTGCTGCGGCTGCCCCGGCTGTGGGGGAATTCAGTATGCTGTAAGCGATTTTACTAATCATAGGCTGCGGACGCCGTCCGCTTTTTATTAATATTTCGTGAACCTTCGTTAAAAAAAACCGACAGTTATCATAATTTTATATTTTAAAAAAAATTACCGACTAATGCAATAGGTGAATAGCTTTTATTTTAAAATAATTTGAATCCATGTTATAATTAATTTCCAGGTTATATTAAATGAACGCATAGGCGGATGGCATCCGCAGCCTATGAACCTGGTGAAACGATTTTTTCTTTTTTAGAAAATCTTCGAAAAAAACAAGATTTTTACGAATCAATAGTACATAGGAGGTAAAATGTCTTACAAAGGAATATCCGATTTCAGGAGCGATACGGTTACCCGGCCTACGGAGGAAATGAAGAAAGCGATGTATGACGCCGAGTTAGGCGACGATGTGCTGGGGGACGATCCCACGGTTATCCGGCTGCAAGAGCTGGCTGCCGAAAAATTGGGCAAAGAGGCGGCCATTTTTGTTCCTTCCGGCACCATGGGCAACACCATTGCCATGAAGCTGGCCGTGGGTGAAGGCAAAGCAGTACTGATGGAGGAAAAATGCCATATTTTCCATTTTGAAGCGGCCAACATTTCCCGCATCGCCGGCAGTTTGCCCCGCACCCTATCCTCCAACAGGGGCGAAATTCCTATAGAATTACTAAAAGAAAATATCTATACCACCCTGCGGGACCACATCCCGGAGACAACGGCTATCACTTTAGAAAACACCCATAATATCTGGGGCGGCGCGATCTTAAGCCTTGACTATTTAAAAAACGTCTCGGAACTGGCCAAAAAGAACAACCTGTTTATGCACTTAGACGGAGCACGGGTGTTTAATGCGGCGGTGGCGCAAAAAATAGATGTAAAAGAGATAACTCGATATTTCGACTCTATCATGTTCTGCTTATCCAAAGCTCTTTCCGCGCCTGTGGGTTCCATCCTGGCCGGGCCGAAGGATTTCATCAAAGAAGCCCGCTTAATAAGAAAGTCTTTAGGCGGCGGTATGCGCCAGGTGGGCATGTTGGCCGCGGCAGGGATAGTGGCCTTAGATAAAATGGTGCACCGGTTGGCGGAAGACCATGTTAGGGCAAAAAAACTGGCCGAACAAATTATCGATGTGCCGGGGATCCACGTTGACTTAGAAGAGGTGGAGACGAATTTTGTGATGATCGAGACAGAATCCATGGAAGCCGCCTCGTTCCTTGAACAGTTGGCGGAAAAGAAAGTTTGGGCTTTGCCTTTGAGCCGCGATATTTCGAGATTCGTAGTACATAAAGATATCGATGACGGTGATATAGAGCAGGCAGCCCGGGCCATTAAAGAAGTAATGAGCCGTTAGCCTGCATTTCCCGGAGATACTGCGGCGATCCACCCAAAAACTTGTTTTTTTTTACAAACTTTCACGAAGTTAAGAAAATACCGGGCATATCGAACGTTGATAACTGCCTACAGAACGTCCGCGGCGGGAAACCGGGCTAATGACTTTTCAAAATGGTGACCGGGAAACGAAAAGTGCCGACAGAAGTGTTAACATACACATCGCCTTCTAATTTATAGGTCACTTTTTTCTTTTTCCTGATAATATCGACAAGCATCATGCCTACCTTCAAAATAGGAATTCTTACGGTAGTGTTCATGGTGATGGCTTCATCGGTTTTAATGGTCCCGCCGCCGAATGCGGCAGTCACCGTCTCCCGTTCATTGATAAAAAATAACAGGTCTAACTTGTCGATAATGACGCTGATAGGGTTGGGATTGGTTACCTTTAAATGCAGGTCTATAGAGAGATCGGTCAGGGAAAAACTGTGCGCCCTGGCATCCACAAAGTGGAACTTACAGTTCTGTACGGCCAGCCGCTGCTGCACTTGTTCCAAAAGGGCACACCCGCTCGATCCGGCTAATACTAACATTACCACAACCATTCCGGCAATTTTTTTCTTCATCGTATTCCTCCTAATTAGAGATTATACCATTTAAGGACAGCATTATACAACACTCTTTACATTTAGCAATAATTTCTCTTGTGTCGGTATTCGGCCCCCTATTTTTCCCTGCTTTCCTGGCCGTCAACTTCCGACATGCCCACCCAACACTCTAACCGCATTACTCGTAATTTAACTCTTCGATGGGGTTCTTGTGCGCTGCTTTTATCACCTGGTAACCGATAGTCAACAGGGCCGCCGATAGACTCCCTAAAAGAGTAAAAACAAATATCCACGGCGGCAAACTATCCCGGAAAGCAAAATTCCGCAGCCACATATCCATAAAAAAATAAGCCGCGGGCAGCGCAATCAGGTTGGAAACAAAAATCAAAACGAGAAACTGCTTCGAAAATTTCATAAATATATCGCCTTTGGAGGCGCCCAGGACTTTCCTGATGCCGATCTCTTTCGAACGCTGCTCGATGGTGAAAGAAGCAAGACTGAAAAGCCCCAACAAAGCAATGGCTATAGCCAGGATAGAAAAACCGAGAAAAATCTCCCTGAACCGCTCTTCCGCTTTGTACAACCTGTCTATCTTTTCATCTAAGAAAAAGAACTCGAAAGGCAGCCCGGGGGATATTTTTTTCCAGGTGGCTTTGATGCCGGCCATGGTGCGGGATACATTCTCCCCGGCAATTTTCACGGACAGGTAATCGAATCTATCCCGCCAGGGACGATTCGTAATGATTAAAGGCCGGATGCGATTACGCATACTGTTATATTTGAAATCTTTCACTACGCCGATAACCGGGTGATCCCCACTCCGTCTAATCGTCTTGTCCAGGGGATTCTTCCAATCCAGTAGTTTTGCTAAGGTTTGGTTGATTAAATAGGCGTTCTTATCCGAGGAAATCTCAGTGGAAAAATTTCTCCCATCCACAATATCTAAATCGAAAATCTCTAAAAAATTGTGATCTATGTCAACCACTTTAATCATCATGGAGTTTTTGAAACCTTCCGGGACGTAACCGTTGCCGGTAAAGCCGTGATAAGGCACCTGGGAAGACGCCGAAGTACCCAAAATCCCGGGCACCCTAACTAATTCGGTCTGCAGGATTTTCACCTTCTCTTTAGCTTCATTATTCTCTAAGGGGATTGCCACGATATTTTCTTTATCGAAACCCAAATCCATATTTTTCATAAAATCGATCTGGCGGTTGATCACGACGGTGCAGATAATCAGGGTGATGGAGATGGTAAATTGCAGCACTACCAGCACATTCCTGGACCTTTCCCTGCCTGCTCCTGTTTCGGACATTCCTTTCAAAGTCCGGGCAGCTTTAAAAGAAGACATATAAAAGGCCGGGTAAAAACCGGCGGCAAAGCCCACCACCACGATCAACGCCAACAATATCGATACCTGGGCGATATCTATATTTTCCAAAAAGCGCAAATCCCTATTCAGCAGGTAGCGGTAAAAGGGGGCCAACAAATCCACCAGGATGATGCCGATAATAAAAGCCAAAAAACTCAAGAAAATGGATTCAAACAAGAACTGCCGGATCAAGGCGCCCCTTTCAGCGCCCAACACTTTGCGCAGTCCGACTTCTTTGGCTCTTTTGGCTGCCCTGGCGGTAGAGAGGTTGATAAAGTTGATACAGGCCAGCAGCAGGATAAACAGGGCAATGACGGAAAACACATAGATATTTGTCCTGATGGAAGTAGAAGTGTAATAGAGATGGATGTCTTTCAAGGGCTGTAAATAGGGAACATGTTCGGAACCGTATTGTTTATATAATTCATTGATGTTACGCCACATAAAGTCCGGGAATTTTTTTTCCACCATGGCGGCGGCGGCCCGGGGGTGAAGGGTAACGTAGGTGGTATAGCGATGGCCGCCATTCCAATCTAAAAAGTGTTCCGGGTTTTTTTTCAATGAAGAGAAAGAAACCAGCATGTTAAACCGGATATGGGAATTCTCCGGCGGGTCTTCTGCCACGGCGCTGACGGAATGGTCGTCGCCTTCGATTCTTATAGTTTCCCCTACCGGGTTTTTATCGCCGAAAAGTCTCTTCGCGGTTTTTTCGGTAAGCACCACGGTGAAAGGCTCGGACAGGATATTCTCAGGCTTTGTCAGCAGTTTAAACGAAAAAATATCGAAAAAACTGGGGTCTACATAACGAATCCCGGTCATTTTAAAGGTATTATTTTTAGTTTTTACATAAGTGATGGCGTTCGTTATGCGGGTGAAATCCGCTACTTCCGGGAAATCTTTTTTCATTGCTTCCCCGATGGGAGCGGTATACACATGACTATCGGATACCTGTTTACCCTCTTTTTTACTAATAACGGAAATCCTGTAGATGCTGTCGATATTTTCGTGGAATTTATCATAGCTGAGTTCCGCCTGGATAAAGGCGATAATCAACAGCACTGCCGCGATCCCCGCTGCCAGGCCGAAAATATTGATAAAAGTGTAAACCTTGTGTTTTTTTAAATTGCGAAAGGCGATTTTTAAATAGTTTTTAAACATGATATAACTCCATAAAAGCGTCCCTGCTTTTCCTCCAGGGCATATGTACGGAATTTCCGCAGCAATGGTTTTGTTTTTTTCAGAGATATAAAAACCATGATAGCCAACCACTTGACAGAACCGGCAGATAGCCGTATTATAATACACACTGGGAGGTACAGCAGTGTGCGCATGAATATAGCGGTCGATGATAATTTAGTAACAGAAGCGTTACAGTTGTCTAAACTAAAGACAAAAAAAGAGTTGATAAACGCTGCCTTGAGAGAATTTATTCGCAATCGAAAAAAACTAAACTTGACGGAAATAAAAGGTAAGATCGTTTTCAGGGAAGACTATGATTATAAAAAAATGAGGACATGATGATTTTACACAAAGCGGGCGCGGGCCCGCAGCCGATAAGGGCCTGGGGAATGCATTTCCAACCTTGTTGACCAAAAAATTTGTTTTTTATCAAACTTTCACGATGTTTTAGTAAGATTCAGCCGGGCAGCCCCGCTAAAAACCTGGAAACTTAATTACCAATAAGCGGGACTTTTGCGTTTTATACAACTAAAGTCCTACTCATTGTTTTTGATGTAGTACCAAAAATAGGACTTTAGACCGATTGACAATGACGTTTTCCGGGTTATACTGAGAGCGATGCTCGAACTTTATAATGCACAAATTGAAAAACAGGGCTAACAATTTAGCTGCATAAGACAATCACCGGGTTCTGCTTCAATGAAGGAACTGCTCAGGGCATCCGGGATAAGATCAAAAATAACAATTAAATAAAAAGGAGGTTAACATGAAAAGCAAAAAGCTAAAAAGAAGATTGCTTTTAAACAAAACCACCGTTGCCGATCTGAACGGCAAAGAGATGAGTGAGCTATATGGAGGAGCTCCACCGGAAACTCATAAGAACGTTTGTCCTCCCGTTCCCAGCACCAGCATCGATGACTATACTTGCGTTGAATGTTGAGCAGTAAAAGACAAGATCAACAGGTTTTATCCATCTTTTTTTGCATAGAAAAAAAATATTAGACTGTGCGGGAAAATTTTGAACATTATTACTAACACACCGTCTTACCGACCTTAACACAGCCTGTAAATAAGGAAACCGAATCAGCTAACGAATAAAATTTAAACTATAAGAGGAGGTTTCCATGAAGAAACTTTTAAAGCAGCTAACGCTGCTCAGTTTGTTTGTTATTTTGGTTTTCTCCGGCCTTCCGGCTGAAGAAGCGCCCATGGAAGTGGTGCAGGCAGCTCAAAAAGGAATCGCCAATTTTGCCAAAGTAGGACCCCAATTGGCCAAACCTGCAGCACTAGACAACACCGGGCTTTTTTACGGTTTCCAGGTCTATACCGTAGACCCGGAAGAATTTGTGCACGTTTCCAGTCTCGACGGTATCCTCAAACCCACCGGTTTGTGGCGTTTCGTACTGGCAAAAGACAACCAACCTTTATCCCTGCTCACCGTAGCCCGGGTAGAAGATAGTTGGACCGCCGTTTCAATAGGCGCCGCCCAATTAGCGGCGGAAGTCAAAAGCGTAATCGAAAGATGGCCGGCAGAAGCAGGTTACGATTTTCGTTTTATAAGGATTTACCAGGCCAGGTGCGATTTCATCCAGGTGTCTAAGGACAACCGCACCGTGGGACTGATCCCTTTAGCCGCCTCCAGGCAGACGCTAAAAATGGACGACGATTTCGATCCCGGCCGCGTACTGCGTTTTTCGGAAATCCAGGTTCCCTTGCAAGGCATCGTTTTTGAAGAGATGAAACGCAGGGAACTTGAAAAGTAAACCAAAAGGAGGTCACAATGAAAAAAGCACGGATTTTATTTTTAATAGCGGTATTGTGCCTGATGGGAACCTCGTTCCTGACCAGCGACGTCACCTTAAACGTTCCCGAATGCATCCAGGAACACAGCAATTGGTGCTGGGCCGGAGCTAGCCAGGCTTTGTTATACCATTACGAGCAGTATCCTACCCAGTGTGTAATTTCCAATTATGCCTGGAGCAAAACCACATGCTGCGGGGAAGGTGATTTTTATGATAGGTTACAAGGCTGCAACAAAGCCAACTGGTTGTACGGCAACGACGGTTCTATCGAAGGAATTTTAGCCAATTGGGGCGTCAGCACCAGTCTTGCCGACGAAGTGTACCTGACATGGAACGAATGCGTCACAGAATTGGACAACAGCCAGCCTTTTGTGATACGAGTAGGTTGGACATCCGGCGGCGGTCATTTCCAGACCGCTTACGGCTACATCACCAGCGGTGAATATCTCAAGTATATGGACCCCTGGCCCGGTGAAGGTATGATGACTTCAACTTATACTTATGTGGTCAGCTCGTCGGAACACGACTGGACCCACAGCCTGACCACCTACCAGTAAACCGCAAAAATCGGGGTATTAATTTATTTTTAGTTTTTTGCCTGGATAAGGCGAAATTATAAAGCAGGGACGCAAATTTTTTGCGTCCCTGTTTTTTTTTTGGCGCTGCCCGCGGCCTATAAGGGGACCGAACCAACTGGGGGGGGAAAGTTTTTTTTTATCGATTTTCACGAATTATTAAAAAAATTAATAGTGGAATAGTGCACTCCGTCCAAAATTATGATAGAATATACATTTAAAAATTGGAGGATATTCGATGACAGAAGAAGAAATCCTGGAAGCGATCACTGTTAGCGAGCGGATGTCGGAATTACTTCGGGGCCTGGAAGAAAAGGTATTCGACTGGGCCGATAGAAAAGAGAAATTGTACAAAGTTTTTGCAAAAGAACTCGAAAGGTTTCGTGAATCTTTAGAAGGTATGGACGAAGAATGGTTTATCCTCTGCTCCAACCAATTTGCAGCAGGAAAAATTTTCGCTAACCCGGTTAAATTAAAGAAATTTTTGAATTTGCACCGGGATTCTCTCAACCGGGAAGAAAAACAGGCCGTCCGCCTTTTCCTGGGAAATCCCTGGTTCTATTCGCTCTTTTCCGTAGAAAAAAAGATAGGTAAAAATGTACTCCGTATATACGATTATTCGCAAAACCGTTCCTTTTTGCTATATTCCGAAAACGTCCAACAAATGCACCGCTCCGGGAAAAAGTTGTTTCTTTGTTTGCTTTACGATAATGGAGAATGCTGCCAGACCTACGGGCTTATCAATTATTTCCAGGGTTTAAGCGTAAAAGATATCGAATGTTATGCCCGGTTTGCCGACAGCCGTTATGAACGGGACGGCGATTTATCGTCTGCGATCAGCCGTAACCCCGTTCCTTTTATGATGCTTTACCTGTATGCCGAAGTCCCCAAAAACCTTTCCAGTGGAGAATTGAATGAATCCCTCCATCATTCTTTAAAAGTAGAGAGCTTTTCCCCGGCGGACTATGCGCAGAAACTTAAATCCGAAGAGAAAGAGGGGATAATCCTATGCACCCCGAAAAGAAGCAAGGACCCCGCTTTTTTTAAAGGTATTTATTATGAGAAAAAAACCAAAATTCTTCATATCCATGCCATGGGCGCAAAACGCTATGAAGCCCTGGTAAAACTCCTGGCCGACCGGTACGATTTTCCCGCTGAACCCGGTTGGCGGGTCAGCGTTTCTATGCTTGCGGTTTTAGATAGTTTGCTGGGCATCGAGCCTCCCGTTTCCCACTTCGCTAAGTTGTTCGAGAAAAAACCGACCCCGAAGGACGTTGAAATATCCAACCGTTTGAAAGTTTTAATCGGGGATATAACGCACAGTTTTAATACCGGGGTTGAGTTTTCCCCCGGGGAACTGGCCGAAAAGCACGATTTGCCCATGGAAACTGTTATGCAGGTGCAGGAACAGTTTAGCAAAAATAGGGAGCGATTTCATATCGACATAGAGGGTGGTTTTGAAGATTTCACCCCGCCGCCCCCCGCGGAAAGGTTTAAATTCTCGGATATATTTATGGAGAACAGTTTGTTCGAGTTCAACAACAGCATCGAGGCCGAATCCCATTTTCGAATAAAATTACCGGATGCAGCCATGGAAACAGAAGATGGCAAAGAGGTACCGCTAACTCTTGCCGTACTGCCATACTTTTTGGAGGAACTTTTTTTCGACTTCTGGGGAGAAGAAATAGGCGGCTGCACGATCTTGCTCTACACTCTTTACCTGCTGCAGCAAAAGGGGAAAACCTTTCTCCCGGTAAGAGACTATGCGGTAGAATTCCTGCGTTTATTTTGGCAGACCATACTGCCGGACAAATCGAAAGAAAATATCGAAGCATTTATAGAAGACTACGCGCTTTTTTGTTATGAAGTCCTGTATATGGTTGGACTGGTGGATACCGAAGGCGACCTGGACGAAGAGAAAACCTTGACCGCCGCTCATAAAATAAAAGCATCTCCTTTCTTTTATAAATGGCTTCGCCCCATTCGTTCACATTAGATAGCCCCTGTACTTATCCCACCGGTATCATGTCGATGAGTTTGGGCCGGATGTTATGATTACCCGGTTTTCCCAAAACCGGATATTTACAATAATTTTAATTGAAAATTTCTTCGTTTTTTTTTATAATAAGGGTATGATAAACCCGAAAGATCATAAACAAATCGTTTTTTTCACCGGTGCGGGCATGTCGGCTGAAAGCGGCGTGCCCACCTACCGGGGCAAAGGTGGTGTTTGGAGCCGGTACAATTACGAAGATTACGCCTGCCGGGCGGCTTTTGAGCGCGATCCAGAAAAGGTGCTAAAATTCCACGAGTTGAGAAGAAAAGCTGCACTGAAGTGCAAACCTCACGACGGCCATACCCTGATCTCCAGGATCGAGCAAGTTTTTCCCCATGTTACTGTGGTCACCCAGAATATCGACGGTATGCACCAGCGGGCCGGCAGCCGCAAGGTGATCGAATTGCACGGCAGCCTATGGCGGCTGCGCTGCCCCGATCACGGCATCAGCGAAGATATAGGCGAAACCTATAAAAGTTACAGTTGTGAAAAATGCGGCGGCTGGCTGCGTCCCGATATAGTTTGGTTCGGCGATGCCTTAGACCGGGAAGTGATCCGCGAGGCCACCAACTATATCGGCACCTGTGATCTTTTTATCAGCATCGGCACTTCCGGGGTGGTTCACCCGGCAGCCGGTTTCCCTTCCATTGCCAATGCCAACGGCGCCCTGTGCATCGAG
Organism: Candidatus Aminicenantota bacterium; assembly: GCA_023135565.1. Lineage (GTDB taxonomy): Bacteria > Acidobacteriota > Aminicenantia > UBA2199 > UBA2199 > JAGLQA01. The sequence goes on from JAGLSW010001227.1 coordinate 15,773, forward strand.
ATCAACCCTGAAGCCACGCCTTTGTCTTATCTTTTCAACAAACACATCAGGGAACCTGCCGGTACCGCTCTTTTCAAGCTTTTCCCCCAGTTCCAGCAGCAGTGATAAATCCCGGTAGAAAACCCCGAGCGCACGGGGGGGCGATAAGCGGCT
>JAGLSW010001228.1 GCA_023135565.1 Candidatus Aminicenantota bacterium
TTTGGCCCCCGGCAGGGCCGCCGGAGGTAGGGTTTCGAGTCTCTGCGCAGTCCACTTAGATGGCGTCCGCGCCGCGGGCTAAATAATTATTTGACAGATGATTTCTATTTTTATATAATCATTACTGATGAGCTTTTTTCCATTTTTACATTTTTTTTGTTTCCTCGTTTATATGTACCTGGCGGTCTATATTTTTATAAAAAGCCCGAAAGCTTTAGGAAACAGGATTTTGGTGGGTGTTATCCTCTGTTTTGCCCTCTGGAGTTTCGCGTCGATTTTCGTTCACAATCCCTATACAACCCAAAGTACCGCCCGGTTGTTCGATAATATCAGTTCCTTCGGTTGGATAAGTTTCAGCAGCTTTTTCCTCTGGTTTATCCTTGCTTTTACCGGTAGGAAGGAAGTCCTAAAAAACAAGTGGTTTTATATTTTAATTTTTGCTATCCCTCTTCTCTTAATCTATAAGCAGTGGACGAATGGTTTAATAATAAATTACAAGAAAACCTATTACGGCTGGAAAGCCATTTTTAGCACATCCATCTGGCCTCATCTTTTCTATTTATATTACCTGTCATTTTCGCTGGTCATGTTTTTTATAGGCGCCGGTTTTATCAGGAAAACCCGGGATATTATAAAAAGAAAACAAATGCAGGTAGTCCTGTTCGGTCTTTTTATTGTTTTAATAATAGGCACTGTTACCGATATATTTCTACCCTTATTAAATATTCACAGCGTACCGAATATGGCCGATGTGACGACACTTTTCCTGGCAATTGCCATTGCTTATGCCATGATTAGGTATAAATTTTTAACCATTACCCCGGCCACTGCCGCCGGTAATATTATTTCTACCATGTATGACTCCCTGGTTCTTTTAGACATGAAAGGAAATATAGTTTCCACCAATAAAGCGGTAGAGAATTTGTTGGAATATAAAGAAAACGAAGTGAAAGGGAAGCCGGTAGACATCCTGTTCCCGGAGGAAGATAAAAAAAAAGGCGTGGTGGATAAAATCATCAGCGCAGGGAACCTGGAAAACGCAGATTTTGTTTTAAAAACAAAATCCGGGAAAGCTGTCCCCGTACTTTTTTCCAGTTCTCTCCTGCAGGATGATACAGGCACAGCCGGAGGCATAGTCTGCGTAGCCCGGGATATTTCGGAACGCAAAAAATTGGACGAAGAGGTGCTGAAAACCAAAAAATTAGAAGCTATCGGCATGCTTGCCGCCGGCATTGCTCATGATTTTAATAATCTTCTTTCCGGGGTGATGGGGAATATTGCCCTGGCGCAAAACTTGATCGAACCCGGGGGAAAATCTCAAGAATTGCTTGAAAAAGCGGAAGAAGCGTCCTTAAGGGCAGCCGCCCTGGCCGGAAAATTTATTACTTTTTCCCGGCAGAACTGGCTGCAAAGAAGGGAAGTCATCTTCTCCCAGGTATTGAAGACACTGCCGGTAGGGGAGTTGTTAGGCCCCGGTATTTCTTACGAAGTCGATATTCCCGGCAATCTTTCTTCTCTTTATGGCGACGAAGATCAAATAGGGCAACTGCTGCACAATCTATTCCAAAACGCAGCCGAAGCCATGCCCGGAGGCGGAAAACTGCTGCTGCGGGCCGAAAACATCGTTGTAGAACCGCAGAGCAAACTGCCGGTAAAATCAGGGGAATATGTGAAAGTGGTGCTCGAAGACAGCGGCTGCGGCATAGCGGAAGAAAATATCGACCGGGTCTTCGATCCCTATTTTACAACCAAAGAAAAGGATGCCCAAAAAGGGATGGGCTTAGGATTGACGATTTGTTACTCGATTATTAAGAAGCACCGGGGGCGGATTCTATTGGATTCGGAAGTAGGGAAGGGAACCGTTGTCACGCTTTTTTTCCCGGTAGAGACTCGAGAGGAGCCAGGATGAACTTTCTCCCCTTTTTGCATTTTTTTGTATCCATGGCCTATTTTTACATGGGATGTCATATCTTCGTAAAGAACCGCAGGGATATCTTCAGCCGCATCACCTTTGTGTTTTTTTTGGTTTTCGGAGTCTGGGCTTTTGCATTGGCTTTCGTCCACGACCCCAATTCTACAAAAAACACCGCCCGGCTGGCAATTAACATCAGTTCAGTGGCCTGGGTAGGTTTCGGCTCTTTTTATCTCGGTTTTATGCTTGTTTTTACGGGCAAAAAAAGGATATTAAAAAATGCCTGGCTTTACCTGTTTCTTTTCGGTATTCCCCTGGCATTGATCTATGCGCAGTGGTGCGGTTATATTTTGGTAGACTATATTAAATTATCCTATGGCTGGAAACCTGTATATGGTGAGTCGGTTTGGGTTTATCTTTTCTTTTTATATTGTACTATTTTTATGGGCGCCGGGTTTTATCTCAACCTCGACTTTACCAGGAAAGCGCAGCTTCCCGGCCAAAGAAAACAGGCCGAAGTGATTCTTATCATTACTGTCATTACCTTTTCTTTGGGCACTGTGACCGATATAATTCTTCCATTTATGAAAATCCATGTGATACCCAATACAGCGGATATTTCCGCGTTTGTCTACGTGGTGGGCGTGGTTTATGCCATGATTAAATATAAATTCCTGGCCATCACCCCGCTCACAGCCGCCGACAACATCATCTCCACCATGCATGACAGCCTGATCCTTTTAAATATGAAAGGCGAAATAGTTTTTGTTAATAGAGCGGCAGCCATCCTGATGGAATATGAGGAAGAGGAGTTGAAAAGAATCCCGCAGGAGGGGCTTTTTCCCCGGCGGGACGGGGAAGAGGACTCTCCCCTCAAAATCTTGAAAAAGGGGAGTACTAGTAATGAGGAATATGTTTGCAGGACAAAAAAAGGCCGGGAAATCCCCGTTTTATTTTCCAGTTCTATTTTGAAGGATGAAAAGGGATCCCCCGCCGGTATTGTCTGTGTGGTTAGGGACATCTCGGAACGCAAAAAATTAAAAGAAGAGACCCTGAAAAGTAAAAAATTAGAGTCTGTCGGGCTGTTAGCCGGGGGCATCGCCCATGATTTTAATAATCTTCTTTCTATAATCACCATGAATATAACCCTGGTGCGGGACTTATTGGACCCGGATGAAAAAGCCTACAAATTCCTCGGCAAAGCCCAGGAATCCTCAGCGAAAGCAGCGCACCTGGCCGGGAAGTTCATTACCTTTGCTCCCGGAGGGCATCTGATGCGAAAGGAAATCACCCTGCCCGCCGTATTAGAAAGTGTGCAGTGGCCTGGATTGTTGACTCCCGGCATTGCCTTTGACACGAATATCCCCGGCGCTCTAAAACCGCTTTATGGTGACGAAGAGCAGTTAGTCCTGCTGCTGAAGAACCTGTTTCTCAATGCAGTGGAAGCTATGCCCGAAGGCGGAGAGATCAGGTTTTCGGCGGAAAACGTCACCATCGCGGTAGAGAGCAAGCTGCTGCTGCAAAAAGGTCAATATGTAAAAATTATTTTTGCCGACACCGGCGCCGGTATTTCGCCCGCGAATATCGAGAAGATTTTCGATCCTTATTTTACCACCAAAGGTGATATCCGCAAAGGCATGGGTTTAGGGTTAACCACTTGTTATTCTATTGTGCAGAAGCACGGCGGTCATATTTCCGCAGCGTCCCGGGAAGGGGAAGGCGCCACGGTTATGGTTTATTTGCCCACGGCTTGAAGCGCCGGAGGCTTGACCCCCAAAGGCCGAACATTTTTCTCTTGTATTTTGTGACCAGGGTGGTATAATATTGCGATTCACCTAAACGCAGCCGTTGGCTAAACAATCTCCCCTTCGGGGCGCCCTCCCGGCATGTCTTGATAGGAGATTTCTCGATAGCTCTATGAGAGTTCAACGAGCACATTCCCCTCTTGAGAGGGGTGGCGCTGAGGGGCTTTTTGTTTTTTGCCCCGAAGCGACGGGGTGTGTTAGCTCTACCGGGAAGCTTGTTTTTTTAACAAACTTTCACAAAATATTAAAAAAACCGAATTACCATGAAAAATATAACTATAAAAGGAGCCAGGGAACATAACCTGCAAAATATCGACATCGAACTGCCCAGGGATAAGTTTATCGTCATCACCGGCCTGTCGGGCAGCGGCAAATCTACCCTGGCTTTCGATACCCTCTATGCCGAAGGCCAGCGCCGCTACGTGGAATCTTTATCCGCTTATGCGCGCCAGTTCTTAGGCCTGATGAGCAAACCCGATGTGGATAGCATCGAAGGACTCTCCCCGGCTATTTCTATCGAGCAGAAAACTACCGGCAAAAATCCCCGCAGCACAGTAGGCACGGTGACCGAGATATACGATTACCTGCGCCTGCTCTATGCCCGCATCGGTACGCCCTTTTGCCCCATTCACAATATCAAAATCGAGGCCCAGTCGCCCCAGAAAATCGCCCGGCGCATCCCGGCGGAAATCGAAGGGCCGGTGACCATATTGTCCCCTGTGGTGCGGCAGAAAAAAGGCACCTACGAAAAACTTATCGCCGCTTTGTACAAAGAAGGCTATACCCGCGTCAGGGTGAATAAAAAAATCATCCGCAGCGATGAGAAAATCAAATTAGAACGCTACAAAAAACATGACATCGAGGTGGTGATCGACCGGCTGAAAAACGCCGACGAATCGAGATTAGCCGAGGCTTGCGAAAATGCCTTGCAAAAATCGAAAGGCTTAATTTTCGCCTTAGATAAAGATAATAATGAACATATCTATTCCGCCACTATGTCCTGCCCGCACTGCGACATCGTCTTCGAAGAACTGCAGCCGCGTATGTTCTCTTTTAACAGCCCTTTCGGCGCTTGCGAAACCTGTCACGGCTTAGGCATCAAAATGGATTTCGATCCCGATTTGATCATCCCGGACAAAAGCCTGGGCATAGCCGACGGCGCGCTGGCTGTTTACAGGAACGCTATCGACGGCTGGCGCGGCCAGTATGTGGGCACAGTGGCCCGGCATTACGGTTTCGATATTTTTACCCCTATCGCGGATTTAACTAAAAAACAGTACGATGTGTTGATGTACGGCTCGAAAGATAAAATCAAGTTCCAAATGTCCATGAAAAACGGCGAAGCCAACTGGTCTCATACCGGCTTATGGGAAGGTTTGCTGCCCCAATCGGAGCGGCTCTACAAGCAGACCCAATCCGACTACCGGCGCCGCGAAATGGAAAAATATATGCGCATATCTTCCTGTCCCCAGTGCAGCGGCAAAAGACTAAAAGAAAAAATACTGGCTGTAAAAATCGCCGGGAAATCGATCATCGAGATCACCGATCTTTCTATAAAGAACGCTATCGGTTTTTTCCAGGAGCTTGAACTTTCTAAAAAAGAACTCGATATTGCCCGGCAGATATTAAAAGAGATCGAGGAGCGCTTGAATTTTCTCGACAAAGTAGGTCTCAGTTACCTGACCCTGTCCCGCGGCGCCGGCACACTTTCCGGCGGTGAAGCGCAGCGCATCAGGTTAGCCACCCAGATCGGCTCCAACCTGATGGGCGTATTGTATATTTTGGATGAGCCATCTATCGGCCTGCATCAAAGCGACAATCATAAATTGATCGGCACCCTGCAAAAATTGCGTGATATCGGCAACACTTTGATCGTGGTGGAGCATGATGAAGACACCATCCGCAAAGCCGACTATGTGATCGACATGGGCCCCGGGGCCGGACTGCACGGCGGCAAAGTAGTGTCCCGCGGCACACCCCGGGAAATCGAGCAGGACCCGGGGTCTTTGACAGGCCGGTACTTGAGCGGTGAGTTGAGCATACCCTCGCCCGCGGACAGGAGAGTGCCCGGTAAATTCATCAAGCTTTTCGGCTGCCGGGAGAATAATCTAAAGAACATCGACGTTAGCATCCCCATCGGGCTATTAACTTTAGTGACCGGTGTTTCCGGCAGCGGGAAGTCCACCCTCATCGCGGAGATATTGTACAAAGGGATGATGCGCCGGCTGCACAACTCGAAACTCAGGGCCGGAAGACATGATAAAATTATTCTCGAATCGGAAATAGACAAAGTGATCGTCATCGACCAGAGTCCCATCGGCAAGACGCCGCGCAGTAATCCCGCTACTTATACTAAAGTATTCGATGAGATCAGGAAACTTTTTGCCGCCGCCCGGGAAGCCAAAGTGCGCGGATACAAACCCGGCCGTTTTTCTTTTAATGTCAAAGGTGGCCGCTGTGAAGCCTGCCGGGGAGACGGTTTAATAAAGATCGAGATGAATTTTTTGCCCGACATTTATATCGAATGCGAGGAGTGCAAAGGCAAGCGGTACAACAGGGAGACCCTGCAAATCTTTTTTAAAGGCAAATCTATCGCCGATGTGCTTGACATGAGTGTGGAAGAGGCACTCGAGCTATTCCAGAATATCCCCGTCATCCGCTCCAAGTTGGACACTTTAGTGCGAGTCGGTTTAGAATACATAAAATTGGGTCAGAGTTCTGTCACGCTTTCCGGCGGTGAAGCGCAGCGCATCAAGTTAACCAGGGAGTTGTCTAAGAAAGCCACCGGCAGGACGCTTTATTTATTGGACGAACCCACCACCGGGTTACATTTTCATGATGTCAAAAAATTGATAAAAGTGCTCAATGATCTGGTGGATAAATCTAATACCGTGGTGGTTATCGAGCACAATTTAGATGTGATAAAGTCATCGGATTACATCATTGATTTAGGGCCGGAGGGTGGTGATGAAGGGGGCTGGGTAGTGGCTTGCGGTACGCCTGAGGAAGTAGCCGCGGACCCTGGTAGCAGCACCGGCAAGTTTTTAAAAAAGATGCTCCGTTGACCTGTTTTTCCGATCGCATTTGCCCCTTAAACAAAAGTTTTGATCAAACTT
>JAGLSW010001229.1 GCA_023135565.1 Candidatus Aminicenantota bacterium
GCTCTGCCAACTGAGCTACGCCAGCATAAAAAAAAGTATGCACCACAACTATATGTGGCCTGTCAATTTTATCGAGATTTGAAACTCTGTAGGGGGCAATTATACCTTTTTTTTGTGAATTTAGCAATAGCAAAATTCAAAAAAATTTATTTATTTAAAAAAAGCTCAGGTCATCATAATCGCCGGTTTAGTCCGAAATGCAGCGCTGCTACATTGTGGGGGACGCGAATGAGCCTCCTCCCTGGAACTCCATCCCCTCTTATAGTATATAATTATGGTATAATAAATTATGAAAAAAATCCAACTCTACCCGGAATGGGAAAAAGCACACTTCAAGGAACGGCTAAACCGTTTCGTAATGGTTCTTGAAAAACAGGGAAAAAAGATACATGCCTATATTGCCAACCCGGGGAGAATGGCGGAATTCCTAATACCGGGACACACTTTTTTTATCATCCCGGCGAAAAGCGGAAAATACGCCTACCGGGTCGTGGCTACTTTTTACGGGAATTCCTTTGTCCTGCTGGACACCGGCAAAGTGAACTACATAGTAGAACTTATGTTGAGAAATGGCAAAATCAGGGAACTGCCGCCGGCACCGGGTAATAAATTAAAAAGAGAATTTAAAATTAAGCGGTCGAGATTCGATTTTCTTATTGAAAGAGAGGGTAAAAAACCGGTTTTGTTAGAGGTAAAATCCTGTTCCTTGTGCCACCGCGGCCTGGCCCTGTTCCCGGACGCTCCCACCGAAAGAGGACGGCGTCATATCGAGGAACTGGAAGCCTTAACAAAACAGGGTTATGAGTCCTATACTTTATATTTGATTACCAATAAGAAGGCTGTCCGTTTTATGCCCAATTGCCACACCGACCCGGAATACGGCAGCGCCTTCAACGAAGCGGAAAATGTGCACTTCCTGGCCTACGGGGTAGAAATGCCGGATCCGGTTACAATAGATTTATCCACCTGCCGCAGCGTAGAAATCGATTTTGAAAAATCCCGGGACTTGTGCAAAGATAGGGGGTGTTACCTGTTGGTACTTTACAATGAGCAGGCTTTTAAAAAGAAAATAGGCGCTTTAGGAGAGCGGGAATTCAAAAGGGGATACTATGTGTATACCGGGTCGGCTTTACGGGGATTAGAAAGCAGGATCAAACGGCATCAAAGAAAAACCAAAAAAATCCATTGGCACTTAGACTATGTTTTCCCGTACCTTATGAAAAAAGAAAAAACGTACAATATATTAACTATTAATAATAATATGGAAGAACGCCTGGCCGGGGAACTACAAAAAATCAGCACAGCTTATGTGCCGGGTTTCGGCTCTTCCGATACAGGCGCTCCTTCACATTTTTTCTTCTTTAAAGAAAATCCCGTCAAACAACGCAGCTTCATCAACCTGCTCTTAGATTTTAGGGTGCAAATTTTTTAATTCTTGCCTTCGGCGACCCTGCCG
>JAGLSW010000123.1 GCA_023135565.1 Candidatus Aminicenantota bacterium
CGGCAGGGGCCGCCGGAGGCAAATATAAAATTTACATAAAGAATTGTTCATGGTATAATAATTTTTCAACATAATTATAAGACCTGGGAGTAAAACATGTTCTTACCTAACAATATTATGGTTACCGGAGGAGCCGGGTTCATCGGCAGTAATTTTATCCACTACCTCTTTAATAACCCCGATTTCCAGGGCCGGGTGATCAACGTAGACAGCCTTACCTATGCGGGCAACTTAGAAAACCTGACTGAAATTGCCGCTTCTGTCGGCGAAAAACGTTACTTTTTCGAGAAAGCGGATATTTGCGACGGCGAACTCATGGAAGCTCTCTTTAAGAAATATGAAGTGGATGCGGTGATTCATTTTGCGGCGGAATCGCACGTAGACCGTTCTATTTATGGCCCGCAGGAGTTTATCCGCACCAATATTATGGGCACCTTTGCCCTGCTGGAAGCATCGAGAAAATCCTGGGCCGGTAGGAAAGATGTTCTTTTTCACTATGTATCTACCGACGAGGTCTACGGTTCCTTGGGGGAAACGGGATATTTTTACGAGGATACGTCCTTCGATCCCCGCAGTCCTTACTCTGCTTCCAAAGCTTCCGCCGAACATTTAGTGAAATCATATTTCCACACTTACGGTTTGCCGGTTACGGTTTCCAACTGCTCCAATAATTACGGCCCTTATCATTTCCCGGAGAAGTTGATCCCGCTGATGGTTGCCAATGCCATGGAAGCCAAACCGCTGCCCATATATGGCGATGGCAAAAACGTCCGCGATTGGCTTTATGTTGAAGATCACTGCACTGCGATTTCGGCCATCGTGAACCGGGGCGTTAGGGGCGAGGTTTATAATATCGGCGGTGAGTCGGAAAAAAACAACTTAGAGGTAGTGCATACGATTTGCGAAGTCCTGGAAGAATTGTATCCTTTAAAAGACAACCCGGTAGTAAAAGAGGTTTCCCCGGGTCTCGGGGCATACGAAGAGTTGGTTACTTTTGTGAAAGACCGGCCCGGTCATGATCGCCGTTATGCGGTAAATTGCGATAAGATAAAAAAAGAGTTAGGTTGGAGTCCGGGCACTGATTTCCCCAGCGGTTTGCGAAAAACGATTCAATGGTATATCGACAATCCCGGTTGGGTAGAGAATATTCGCAGCGGCGAGTACAAGAAGTGGTTGGAAAAAAACTACGACAGCAGGTAATGCGGCGCACCCGATTGATAACCTCCGGTGGACCCGCGGCGCGGGCAGCCAATAA
>JAGLSW010001230.1 GCA_023135565.1 Candidatus Aminicenantota bacterium
CCTAAGCTTTTTTAAGGGGTATTTGATATGTAGATTGGGCGGATTACTTTATCTGAGCAAAAACGGGTTACTTTATCTGAGCGCTATAGCATAATACTTTCTCATGATGATATACCAATTTTGACTCCTATCCTTAATAAAAAGACAAGCATCCCAGAGATAAAAAAAGCCCTAAAGAATGTTAAACCTCTATTTGAATATATTTTCCCAGCCATCCCGGTAGAAAAAAGACAAACTCTTAAAAAAATATTGAATTTAATTGCTTGAAGAAACCCATTAATATCGCATTTACACTCAATTCGATCTCCTCTCCTTTAAATCGCTAAACCGTTAAGTCGCCGCCACCTGCGAAGCATGACTATCCCGGCGTATTTTCTGGTAATCGATCTTATGATCCTGCAAGGTGTCGAACATGTCTACGGCATTCTGGGCATTAAGCCAGAACTCAGGAGTGGTGTCAAAGTATGCAGCTAACCGGAATGCTGTGTCGGTAGTGATCGCCCTTTTACCCTGGATGATTTCGTTAATCCGGCTGTAAGATACACCGAGGTGCACCGCCAGGGAGTTTCGAGAAATACCCAGGGGTTTCATAAATTCCTCTAACAAAATCTCCCCGGGCAACGTGGGCCGTTCTACTATCTCAAACATTACTACACCTCCTAATGATAGTCTGTGACTTCAACATCATAGGCATTACCATTTTGGAACCGAAAACAAATGCGCCATTGGTCATTTATCCGAATAGCGTGTTGTCCTTTACGATTACCTTTCAGCGCCTTTAAACGGTTTCCCGGCGGAGATATTAAGTCTCTGAGGTCGTGGGCGTAATGAATCATCTCTAACTTCCGGCGTGCCCTTTTTTTTAGGTCAGGTGGAAATTCAGTTACCGATGCTCCAATAAAAAGCCTATGTGCTAAATCATTCTTAAAGGATTGAATCATAAGTAATGATTATAAACCAAATGGAAGTTTACTGTCAATAGATCGATTTGTCAATTTGTCAAACCACTACCGGTTTTGGTGATGAGCTTAACTCTTCTTTTAATCTTGCCGGGTTCCAAGAGCTCCGCGCGCTGCCCCTTGAGCTTGTAAAAATAACTGAGCATCTCATAACGCACCTCCGGCACCCGGATCATATAATCGAATAGGGCTATTTTTCCAGGTCTTCCGGCAGCAGAGGCGTAGAAAGAAGCTTCTTGAATTCCTGCCAGCGTTTCTCGGGGTTATCCGCAGTGCCGCCACGTTTTTCGATATAAGCTCTCACCATATCTTCGCCTAAATTATAATTGATAATATAAGAGCCGTAGATTTCGACAAACCGCAGGGACTTTTGCGCCCGGTCCCGGGTGACCAATTGAAACTGCATCAACCGCTTAATGGCTTCCTCTCTTTCGATCTTGCCTTCAAAGTAAAGCCTGACGGTGTCGTTCCTGGCATAACTCAACTTGCCGGTTAGTTCGAGAACCCGGTAATAGGTTTCCAACTGTCCCGGGTCGATACCGGCCAGGGGAACCAAAACCTCTTTCTCGAATTTTAACCGCTCCGCCGGGGGAAAAGCTACTTCGATGCCGAAATTGGCCGTGCCTTCCATGAGCAGAGACTGCGGACAATAGAGAGGATAGATTGAGAATTCGAGCCAGATTTTTTCTTTGTAGAGTTTTTGCTCTACTAAGGTAGAGAAAACATGGTGCCCGGGGTAGCCTTCATGACAGGCCAGGTCTAAAGCGCGGTCGATATAAATGGGCAGGTCGGTGTTCAGTTGTATCAGGCTGACTGCATCTCCTTTGAACCAATTATATGCGCCCCAGGGTTTGTCTTTCACATATTCCAGGAGAAAATTTTCATTTTCCGGGAGTTGGATGTGCTCTTTCGTCCGCTTTCTTCCTTCGTCGATGGCAGCTTTAAATACAGCGTCCACCTTTTCCGGCGGCACGATAAATTGTTTCCTGAAATCCTCGTATCTTTCAGTCAGGTTTTTCCCGGATTCTTTGCCCGGCAGCAGGGCGTCCAATCGGCCCAGGATGTTTTCATAATAGTCATCGGGGAAAGTAGGGGAGACCGCTCCGAAAAGGGCTTTCGACTCTTCATCGAAAGTGAATTTTTTGCCCGATTTCATTTCCGCCCTAACTTTCAGTGCAAACAAAGTTGCGATCAGGCTTTTAAGCCGCTGGTTCAGCAATTGCTCTGAATTTTTTAGCGAAAAATTTTCTAATTTTTCGATTAAGGCAGCGGCTTCGGTTTTGATTTGATTTAGAGTTTTATTTTCTTTTTGTGCTTCTTGTTTTAGAGCTTCGGGGCCGAAGTAGAAATCCACGTAACCGCGATCGTGTTTTTCTAAATTAAAGGCCAGTTTGACATAGGCTTTTGCGATAGTGTTCATTTTTTCCTCCACAGCAGCGGTTTTTTCTTTTTTACCGCACGAGACAATCAGCGCCGCCGCCAGTAAAAACAATACTATCAAAAGGGGAAAACGTCCCCGGTTAGTTGTTTTTTTTCTCATTATTTCCTCCGGGATATTGGGAATAAAGTAGGAAAGAGTGTACCCCAAAAAACGGTAAAATTCAAGGGATTTTAGTTTTGTTGACGCCGGGTCTGTTTTCCAGGTCGTTTGGGGATAAGCCGAATTCCTTTAAAATTTCGTTAAATTGCTTTCCCGGTATCTTTTCTTTGATGGCTAAAATATCTTTTTTTGCTTTATATACCTCAGGAGAGCTAATTCTTGTACAAATTAAAAACGCCTTAAGGGAATTGTGTAATGCCTGTGGGTAATTTCCTTTTTCAAAATAGAGATTCCCCATCTGTCCGAAACTATTGGCCATATTAGCAATATCTCCGATCTTCTCTGAAATTTCCATTGCCTTTTCATACTGATTTAATGCCGCATCATAGTCGCCTCTTGCTTGATAGATTATGCCGGTTTGATGCAAACTCCCTGAAATCCCTTTAATATCTCCGGTCTTTTCTGAAATTTCCATTGCTTTTTCATACTGCTTTAATGCCGCATCATAGTTGTTTTTATAAAAATAAATATTCCCTATACTATGCAAATTTTTCGATAACCCGGCAACATCCTCGATCTTCTTTTGTATTTCAAGGGATTTTTCATAGTGCTTTAGGGCTGCATCATAGTTGCCTTTTATTTGATAGATCATGCCGATTTGATGCAAAGCTTTTGATACTCCGGCAATGTTCCCGATTTTCTTTTTTATGTCCAGGGAGTTTTCGTAATGTCTTAATGCAGCTTTATAGTCACCTCTTGCTTGATAGATCATACCGATCTGATGCAAAATTTTTGATACACTTGAAATATCTCCTGTTTTTTTTGAAATTTCCATAACTCTTTTGTAATTCTTTAAAGCCTCATCATACTTACCTATATCTTGAAAGATATTCCCTATTTGCCCCAAACTATATGCTGTCCCTTTTATATCCCCGATCTTCTCTGAAATTTCCAATGCTTTTTCATACTGCCGTAAGGCTACATCATACTCACCTTTAATGTGATATATCATACCGATATTATGCAAAGTAGATGCCATATTTTTATTATCCCCGATTTTCTCATTTATTTCCAGGGACTTTTCATACTGCTTTAATGCCACATTATAGTCACCTTTATTTTGAAAAACTATTCCGATTTGGTGGTAGGCCGCTGCCTCACTTCCTTTATCTCCAAGGGACTTGAAATAATCTAATGCCGTTTTATAGTTTGAAAGCGCTTTCTCAAACTCATGAACGTTTGAGTAGTAATCCCCAAGTAACATTTTATGCTTAACTAACTCTTCTTTACCTTTAATATACCTTTTAAAAAGATCCTTCATTTTGGTTATGTAACCTTTAAAAATATAGATATTCAATAGGGGCATTACGATACTATTGAGAGAGTCTTTGTCGATCTTTTTCTTTTCATTCAGTATCTTTAATTGTTCCTCGAGAAGTTCGGCTTTCAGATCACTGTCGGCGTAACTATCGACCCGGGACATATCGAGACTCATTAACTCTTTCTCTTCTATCCCCGTGCCTACGAAATGAAAATCAGGCAGATCGCGCAGTTGATAAAAATCCGAAGCGCCGTTTATGATTTTACTTAAATTGTCGCTGTTTACAACAAAAGCCATGGGTATATCGAAATTGGCAAAGGCATCCCGGGATATGTTTAATAGGTTGATACACTCGTCGGCGTGTTTGTAAATTAGCCGGTTTAAATTAGTGATAATCAGACCATCGACAGTTTCTTTTTCGAAAATAGCTTTGACCTGCCCATAAACGGAGAGATTCTCTTCTTTTAATTTCAAATCCAGAATTTCTTTGTTTTTTTCTTTAAGCCCTACCTGCACTTTGATAACCAGGTAATTCAATATTCGTTCATCATCGACCACTAAAAAAATATACTTTGAACGCCTGCGAGTAAAAAACCTGATTATTATGTTGAGTTCTGTCCGGGAAATATTATCTTTCACTTTATATAAGGTTCCATTTCTTTCAAGATTATTTTTACAACAGGATGTACATCGAACCAAACGTCTCCATTGTATCCCAGAATACACATGTTGTGCTTCAAGTCCATCATGCCATTTACATCCATGGGTTTCTTTTTCTCGTTTTCGCAGCAATCTCTTAATATCTTGTAATATTCATTAGCAGACAACCCCGATTCTTTATTATAAGAAATTGTATTATAATAATCGCTTTTCAATTTGTTCAAGCCGTAATCGAAATCGACTTCCTCAATTTTTTCTTTACCCCGGTTAATGGCACTGCCGGCAGCCAACTTGGTCATTCGGAATAGATCTCTCAAGCATCCACCGCTTAACAAAATAAACCGGGTCATCAAATCTTCATTAAGCAGCTTTTTATTAATTCGTTTGTAGAGGATTTTTTTGATACTACTAATCCCGGGGGCGTAGTTTTTATCTTTCTTGTCATGGACTTTTATCATCGGTAGAACAAAATTTTCGTCAAATTCATTAAGAATAATGTTGTATTTGGGATTGAAAACCAATGAGATAGGGAAGGTGTAGATAAAACAGCAGGAGATGGAGGTTAATTGTTTCGAGTAATTGTGAAAAATATTCTCTGCTATAGTCAGGTCTACTTTTTCCATGTCTTCGATAATAAAGATGATGTTCTTTTTATTTATTTTGTGTAATTGGTTCTTTATTTCAGCGATGAGTAGATTACAGTTCAAGATCAACTCCGAAAGAGTCTGGTTTTCTTCCTTCCCGGTTATTTCACTATACTTCCGGCCGGATTTGATTTCAAATCCCAATTTGCCTATCACACCTAATATTTTTCCAAAGCCTGACCTTAGATCAACCCCTGCCCCGGCTTCTATTTCATGATATTTATATTTAATTTCTTCTGTGTATATAGTGCTTGTCCACTTTTTCAAGTTTTTTAGTAATTTTTGACTCAATTTGATAGTGCTGTGATTTTCACGCACAAAATTAAAGAGGTCGATCATTACAGCAATAAGAATTTCAGAAATCGAAAGGTTATTGGGATCCAACTTTTCACGGACTGAGAATATTTTGATTAAAAACTCATTCTCCAATTCTCTCTTTAATCTCAACAATTCCGTGCTCTTGCCACATCCTTTAAAACCAGAAAATAGAATTTTAAAATTCCGGTCTTCAAGATTCTTTAATTTCCTGATGATGATGGACGTTGGGTCTTCACCCCGGCCTTCTTTCGTTTCTACATAATAGTCCTCGTAATTCTCTTCGTTCAATGCTTTATTATCAAGGGTAATATCGATGTCATCCAAATTCTGAGCAATCTTCACTGCCATACAAAAACTCCTTCTTAGCAATAAATTTTCTTTACGGGTATACTATAATATTTTTACTACTTTTTTGCAAGGGTAAAGCGCCTGAATTCAAATTATTTGTTACTGAGAACTTGCCTCCGGGGGCCAACTTTTTGAAAAAAGTTTGATCAAAACTTTTGATGAGCGGTACGCTTTTCAACCCCGGGGAACACCCATTATCGGCTTCCTGCGTCCTGGGCAGGGGTGATGTTGTACTCCTGCAAAACGGCGTCGAACTCCTCTTTGGGCAAATGCTTTTCGACTTTCTGGATATTCTTCTGCGCCAACTTCGCGCCGGGCGAACCTAACTTAGAAAATAACAAAAAGGCTTTGACTGAAGATTCCAGCGCTTCGCGATACTCCCCGGTTTCATAATACAACATGCCTAATTGACCGTAACCTAATGCCATACCAAGCATGTCGGCAGTCTCCTCGCGGATTTTTAAAGACTTTTTGAGATACTCTAAGGCTTTGTCAAGCTCGCCGCGCCCCTGGTAGATGCGTCCCAATTGATGAAAAGATGCAGAAATTCCCCTTTGATCGCCCAACTCCTCGAAGGCTTTTAACGATTCCAGATAATATCCCAGCGCCTCTTCTTCCCGGCCCTGCTGCTGCCGGATTAGACCCATCTGCCCCAGGCTGTTACCCTGACCGCGCAAATCACCGTATTTTTTGGCCAACTCTAAAGACTGCCGGTAAAAACCGAGGGCGTTGTCCGCTTCCTTTTTGAGAAAGTAGATATTCCCCATTTGATGCAGACCAACTGCAAGCCCTGGCTCATCCCCGGCCTGCTCTTTTAAACCCTGGGACTTTCGATAGTGCTCTAAGGCGCTGTCGAATTCCCCTTTCTCTTCGTATACCCGGCCTATGTGAAACAAACTTTCGGCAGTGTTTTTAAGATCGCTTGCCTTTTCCGACAGCGATAGTGCCTGTTGGAAATAATCTAAGGCTTCATCATGTTTGACCCTCTTTAACTGGATTTTGCCCATTTCCAGCAGACAGGCGGCTGCCGCGCCGCTAATGCCCAATTCTTCATAAACCTGCCGCGATTTGTCATAGTTTTGCAGGGCATCGTCGTATTTTCGCTTCTGGTCATAGGCCATGGCTAACTGGCCCCGCACCTGGGCTTTGCCCTGCCGGTTATCGTTCTTTTCATAGATTTTTAGGAGCTTTTCTCCCTGGGAAATCACCTGGTCGTACATGGCAAAAAGAGTATAATACGCAGTTAGAAGGCGGTGGATTCGTTCCCGGTTTGCTGCGGAAAAATCTAAGTTCTCGATCTCTTTGAGCAGGTCGAAAGACAATTGCAGGTAACCTCGAGAAGCAAGATACTGGTCTAAGTCGAATGTCAACGCGGCGGCTAAGTCCCACTCTTCAGCTTCTAAATAGTGCCTGCGGGCGGCGATTTTATCCGTGATGTCCTGTTCCCGGCTTAGATTTTCGAAATACCGGGCCGCCGCTAAGTGCAGCTTCTTCTTCTCCGCTTCGCCTAATTTGCCGCGCAAAAAACGGGCCGTCCGGGGATGCAGCCGGTAAAGACCGGGTTTTTCATAAAAATCGAGCAAAGATAAATCCAAATCTTTTTTGCGGTCTTTAGCGGCTATTTTTAATCCGAGAGCTTGCAGCGTCTCCTGTTCTACGGGGCCGTTAAATAAGGAAAGAGCTTTCAATAAATGCTGTTGGGATTCGTCCAGGTAGTCCAGGATTTTTTCTAAGAGTAGGGGAGTGAAGTCCGCGTCTTCGCTCTCTTTGTGGAGTATCCGGTCAGCCAATCGCGGCACCCGGTTTTTCAACGTTTCCCAGGCGAATTTTTTTTCGCCGAATTCGCGGCCGGCAATGGTATCCAATAATTGCAGCGAGCGGGGACTGCCGCCCATATCGAAAAAAAGCCGCTGCCGGGATTTCTCTCCTAATTGATCGAGGCTTTCGGTATGAGCGAGCAATTTTTTAAACTCTTCGTCGCTGAAAACGCCGATAGGCGTGGAATCGAAACCGGGGATATCTTTCTCCGTAGTAAAAAATAGGCATGCTTCCTTATCTTTCAAAGTATCTTTTAAATAGCTCAGGAACTCTTTTAGACGCTGATTGCGGAACTTGCCGTCTATATCTAAGTTGGCTTCGAAATCTTCGAAAACCAGCAAAATCTTTTCTTTATGCAGGAAATTTTCGCTGAACCGGATGATTTTTTTGCCTACGTCCAGTTCCCTGCTGTGAAAGGTTTTTTCGGCGTCTTCGAGTCCTTTTTTGTGGGCTTTCCGGTAGATTTTATCGAGGATCAGCTCAGGCAGGGTTTCACCTTCGATCAAAATAAAAGAAAACTTTTTCTTTTTTAACTGTGCCGCGGTGTGGGCCAGGAGTGCGGTTTTGCCTGAACCGCCCGGCCCTTTGATGACTACAGACGCTTCTTTGCTTTCTATCTTTTTATAGATTTCCGTCAAGACTTTTTCTCTGCCGATAAAGCGGCGTTCTTTCATGTTGTCGATCAAGTGTTCCAGTCGCATGATGTTTACTCCTTTGTACGGGGAAAGTAATAGATTTTTTTAAATCGTGACTGTTAATTTACCGCTGGCATATTGGTGCAGGATGCTGCCGATCAATGTTTGATAGGGGATTCCGCTCTCCGCTGCTTTTTTTTTTATTCTTTTTATATCTGCATCCGGGAGCCTGATATTGATTCGTCGATTTTTCGTTATTGTATTTCGAGCAGCCTCTTCGATGGTTTTCAATTCTTTCCGGTCTTCCAGGTTTGATTTTAGGTTTCCCTTCTCGAAGGCCTGAAGGATTTCTTTTTCTTCGGCGTCCAATTGATAAGAAGGTACTTGTTTTTTGTTATTCATTTTGTCCTCCTTTTTTTAAATATTCTTTTGTTTTTTTCCTGCTGGGAATAATGGTTTTTAAGAAGAATCCTGTTTCACTTTCAACAAAAGGGACCATATAGCAATAATTTTTATGAATGATGATATAAACTTGTTGATCCGGGTATTTTGTTTGATTGGGATGGTCTACTCTATCAAGGATATGTCCCTTTTTTATATCCTCGACAATCTCCTCGAAAGAAATTCCTCTTTCTTTTATTAGGTGGAGATTTTTTTCTTTATCCCAATTTGCATTTTTCATAACTATAGAATAGCACGGTGTCTGCCTCCTGTCAACAAAATAATGCGTAAGTGTTCAGTTTTGGAAAAAGAAAAATTTAAAGCTTTTATAGGGGGCTTTTCGTTTTTTTAAACAAAAGTTTTGTTCAAACTTTTTCAAAAG
>JAGLSW010001231.1 GCA_023135565.1 Candidatus Aminicenantota bacterium
GTTTTGATTAAACTTTTTCAAAAGTTTAGCCCCCGGCAGGGCCTGCGGAGCTAATAGGTTGGGTGCGCCGCACCCCCGCCGGAGGCAAGCCCCTCAGAGTTCACGAATGCCCGTTTGCTGAAAGCTGCTCCGGGCTGCCGCAGGCAAGATCATCAGAAAATAAAGAGAGTAAGGTTATATTTCTCTTTTTCTATTTTCCATGTCTTTCGAATGTAAAATCAACCAAACATTGCTAAGCGAATTTACAAAACATTCATTAAGATGTTTGAGAAGAAGAATTCCGGTTGCAAGAAATATCATCAGTACAATCAATGGTTCTAAAAATAAACATGACCTAACAAAAATTGCCAATATAATGAGTGGGACTGTTCCTATGATTAAAATTCCGCACATATCTCGTTCAGCCTTGAGTTTTGCAATCCTTGCGCCGGCTGGAGGATTAAATATTTTAATATATTCATAAATGAAAGAAGTTTCAGGTGTCTTCAATTTGTTGGTGTCAATGTACACTTTATTCGTTTTGATTTGATCGGTAATAATATCTTCAATATTTTTTCCTTTACTCTTAAAAAGTTTGGAATCTAATATTAAGAACCAAACACCCCCTAATAATGTGCCTACAACATATGAGAGAAACAATATACCCAGGATAGAAGAAAATGATAGCGAACATCCGGCTTTGAACCCGTCCACTAATTTTTTACTTCCTTCAAGTATATAAAAGGTAAGTCCAAGTAAAATAGCTCCCGGTATAACCCGGGCAATAAGATCATAAAATAGTTGTGGTATCGATGAGCTTAAATTCATTTTTTCCTCCTTTATAATTTAATTATAGAACGTTTATATTAAAGATTCAACGATTTCACCAATTATTTTTTACTTTTTATCACCTGTGCTTTGCTTATTGATTTCTCTCAACAATTCTTTGGTTTTCTCTTCTACATGCAGCTTCTCAATTGCTTCTTCCGCATCCCACTGCTGCATGATCCGGTAAATTCTCTCTATTGTCATTCTTACAAAATGATCATTATTATATTGTTGAAAGATTTCTAAAGCCGAAACTGAGTGTTTTAAGGATGAAGCAAAATTTTTTTCGTCTTCCGCTACCATTCCCAGTCCGGAATATGCGCCTGCCTGTCTGTAACTATCATTTAACATTTGGAAAATTTTTAGGGTTTCCAGATAATTTTTTTTTGCCTCCTGAAAATCACCTTCTGAATAGGCAAGAAGCCCTAATTGTAGTAAGGCGGTCCCCTGGCTATGCTCATCATTGAATTCCCGAAAAATTTTTAAGGACTCAAGATAATATCTTTTTGCTTCTTTTAGGTCTCCACATTCTAACGCTACTATTCCTAACTGAATGTAAGTGTCTGCTTGATGATATCTATCACTATATGCTTGCTTAATTTCCAAAGACTTTATGTAATTTTTTTTTGCTTCAAATAATTTTCGCTCTGCTTGGGCAACCACTCCTAATTGGTGATAACAATTAGCTTGACCCTTGAGATTATTAAATTCCTGAAAAATATCTAAAGCTCTCATGTAATTCTTTTTTGCTTCAGGCCAATCTTGCTCTTTATATGCTACATTACCCAGTTGATGGTAGGTGTCCGCCAAGCTTTGCTTTTCATTCAGTTCGCGGTAGGTTTTTAAAGCTTCCAGATAATTTTTTTTTGCCTCCTCCCAATTCCACTCATCGGCAGCCACTATTCCCAAATTGTGATAAACACTTGCTTGCTCGTATAGGTACTCTAATTTCTGGTAGATTTTCAAAGCTTCCAGGTAATTTTTTTTTGCCTCAGGCAAGTCGTGTTCTTCGAATGCTATAACACCCAGGTTGTGAAAAACCGATGCGGCTATCTCTCGTTTCCCCAACTTCTGGTTCAGGCTTAGAGCTTTTTTTAGATTTTTCTTCGCTTCTGAAAAATCCTTTATATCCTGGTAGCTTTTTCCTAAATTTACTACAACAGAAGTATACATACTCATAAATTCCGGGTTTTTTCTTGAAAATTTGTCTAATTTTTTTACCACCCCCTCCACAAATTCGATGGTTTCATAATAGAGTGGTTGTTGTTGATAGTAAAATCCAAAAACATCAAAAAGTCGGGAAAAATCACCCTCTTGGTCCAGTCTGCGGTGCAGTGCTTTGTGAAGATTTTCACGTTCCTCTTTAAAGAGTAATATTCCCATCTGATTTTCTTCTGCTTTTTTAGAATTTATAATCTTAGCATACCTTTCTGCAAGGATGGTCATATAGCTGCAAAATGCCTGTTCTATTCCTGTTTTTCTATCTTCATCAAAAAAGTGCTCCACCTGCTGCCCCAAGAAAAAGGGGAATACCGGTTGAATAGAATAGGTTTTGGAAAATATCTCAGTAAGAAGTCCTTGTTTTTCTGCCTGACTTAGAGAATCTTCCAGGTCGTCCAATGTTAGGTGAGAAAACTTACCGGTTGCCTGGAGTTCCTTTAAATAATCTTCTAAGAAATATCCATTAAGAAAGGAGGTAAAAGGAGTAAAGACCAGCATACTCTCTTTGGCCTCTGGGGTGAGCAGGGAGTAGGAAATGTTGATGCATTTGAAAATTTCTTCGGAGATAGTTCGGCCTTCAAGTGTTACTCCTGCTCCGGTCAATATCTCCCGCATTTCCTTTGCAGTTCGCTTTGTTAAATTTGGTAGAATAATCTCCATAGCCAACGGGTAACCGGCCAGGATTTCCATTAAACGGTTAAATTCGTCCCGGTCTTCATTTCCGATAGTTATACCTGCTAATATTTTTTCGGCCAAGTGGAAACGGGAGATACGGTCCAACCCTTCCAGTATATATATACTATCTTTAAAGGTATCTTTACCTAACCATTTTTCGTCGGAACGGGAACCTAATAGAATTTTAATAGTTGAACGCATAAGGGTTTTAAGGGTCTTAACCAGTATGACCCGCGCCTTCTCTTTCAACGCACTGCCTACAGATTTCTCCGTGCCTGTAACAGATTCCATATTGTCCAAGATCAAGAGTACTTCCGGGGTATTATTGCTCTGTTTCAGGAAATCGGCCAAATGTAAGGATTTTGTTTCTATTTTAGGAATAGTTAGAAAAAAACTATATTCAATCCTGGGCATCACAGTCTCGGCAATGGTATTCAATATCTCTTCAGCATGATAAGATTTGCGATCATAACCGAAATAAAAAACATGATCTATCCAGCCAGTCTTTAACCACCATTCAGACATGTGACCTAAAAGTGTAGTTTTTCCAGTTCCTCCCATGCCTTTGATAAGCAGGATATTCTTTTGCAGTAAAAGGGTTTCTATATTGAGGATATCTACATCTCGACCCAGGAAACCATATTGCCCTACTGTTTTTACATCTTCCAGTTCCTTTTGCCGCCGGTACTCCTGCTCTAAAAAGGCGTCTTTCTCTTCCGCACCCGCTTTTTCCAATTGCAGAGAGATCGAGAAATCACCTTTGCCCCAAACTACGGGCAGGAGCCAATCCTCTAAATTAATGCTCCTATTCTCCCTGGAAAATCGACAGGCTTCATCAGACATTGATTGCCTGGCTAAATTTAAGGCAATGCTCGGTTCATCTCCCCTGGTGAGGGCATCATACAGGCTTTTCATCATGATTTGTGCGCCGATTACAGTCAATGACCAGGCCATGCCTAACACCAGTCGTACTCCCCGTTCTAATAAAGTCATGGCTAAAGATGCATCTAAAGTCAGGTTTTTCCCCCCATTTTCCCGGTTAGATTTTTTCGAAGTAGCCATCCCCGATTGACAGGCATTTAAAAAACAGACCGGTATATGGGCATCTTTGAGGAGTTCTGCAATGTCATTCGCAAGCACCAAATCAAGACCACCCTCAGTTCCTAATAACGCGATGAAAGCTTGTGTCCCCTTGTAAGGTTTTATAACCTTGCGACTACTTTTTTTTCCCCCGCCGGATGTTATTTTTTTGTAATCCTGAAAACTAAGAACGTTGCCGTGTACGTCGAAGTGAATGATATGGTAAAAACCGCTTTTATCACGTAGATGGTCTTTTAGATTTTTGAGAGTGGGGGGGCGCAGTAAATGGATTTGAACTTGCATGCGGTTTTTTTCTATGGCTTCCACCACCGGACGCGTAATGGTGCGATATTCAATATCATCTTTTCCGTTGGGTCTGGCAGTAATCATAAGAAGATTTAAGCGGCAACTCGGTTGTACGCTTAGGTTGGGGGTGTTAGTTCCTGAAGTACGTGTAAATTCGGTGCCTTTTAAACAGAGAGCTTTCGGCTCCTTTGGGTCTTTTAATGCTTCCCAGTGAAGGGCCTGGAATGACGGGTCTTTAGAATATATTTGGATGCGGATTTTATCTAAATCGGTAACCAGATTACGCCATTCTATGAGAGCTTCGTTTTGAACAAATAGATTGTTGAATAATGATTCTCCGTAAAAAACGATACTCTTCTCTGCGCGGGAAGCTCTCTCCCAATCTGTATAAGGAGAAAAACGGTAGTTTTCAAAATACCATCGCAGCCGTTCTTCCTGATCTGTCTCAATCTCACCTTCTTCCAGGAAAGGGTCCTGTACTTTCACTTCGTAACAATTTTCTGATGGAAAAATAACTTCTGCACGGAAAATCCCCTCTTCGGTTTTCTCCCTGCCAATAATCTTAACAATTTTCAGACTCATACCTAAACTTTATCATATAATAACAATTTAATCAATGATCCCATACTGCGGAATAGAACGGCGAAAAACCCGGTTCTATTTACATGGCAGCCTGGAAAGTTGCGTCCATATAATGAGAGCAAAAATGGCAAGAATAACAAAAAGATGAAGAAAATAATCCCGGCTGTTGAAATTATGAACGTTTAATATTAAAATAAGGGATAGGAGGTATTCATCATGAAGATACTGAATTACCGAATCTTGCTTCGCGAAGAGGAAGAAGGCGGATATACGGTGCTTGTTCCCTCACTTCCCGGCTGTATTACTTTTGGCGATACGATAGATGAGGCCGTAAGTATGGCCGGGGAAGCCATCGAACTGTACATCGAAAGCTTGTCTGAAAACGGTGAAGCCATTCCTACAGAACAGCGCACTTTCGAATATAATTTGTCAATAGAAGCCAATGTCTAATCTCCCCTCATTTACACCACAGAAAATTATTAAGATATTGGAGGTTAGGGGATTTGTTTTGGATAGGATTAAGGGCAGCTATCATATTTACTATCATCTCGAATCTAAAAGACGGGTGGTTGTTCCTCTTCACAAAAAAGACCTGCCGAAAGGAACATTCCTGGAGATATGAAAACAAGCCGGAATAGATAAAAAAGAATTAATAAAATAAACGTTTCACATGGCAACCTAATAAATTACCGGGCGATACGTAGGGAGCGGAACCGGTTTGTTTTCAGCTTTCGCAGCTTCTAACCAGGCTGCTTTCGCTATTTCCACTTCCTCTAAAGCCTCCTGTGCTGTGGCTCCAAAAGCAGAACAATGCCTTAAATCAGGAATATCCGCTATATATCCTCCATCTTCTTCACTGTAAAAAATATTGATATGATAGTCTTTCATTGAAATCGCCAGCAATTTAATCTCCGAATAGTAATTTCACAGCAGTGTTAGTTCTAATTCTTCAATTTCACTAAAATGCTTATCTTTGGTAACCAGGGGCAGTTCATATTGCCGGGCTATGGCTGCAATCCAGATATCATTCTCCGGGATAGGTCTTCCCTTTTTCTTTAATCTCGATTTTATCTCGCCATAAATTCTTGCTGTTTTTTCACTAACTCCTAAAATATCGCTGTCCGCCAAAAAATCGAAAATTTTCTCCAGGTTTTTTCCAACTTGCTGTGATTTATAAGCTCCATAGTAAAGTTCACCTACCACCGTAACCGGGATATATACTTCTCCCAAATTTCTTATTTTCCTAACAATAGGTTTTTCGTTTTTAAAGAGGGCAATAACGATATTGGTATCCAATAAACTCTTACCACTCATTATCGTCGATCCTTTCGCAGTCTTCCTCGATGATCCGGGAAAGTTCGTCTGCTTCATCTTCTGTCAGGATCCCCGCGAATTTCATCAGGTTTCTTCCCGGAACTCCTTTCGGTATAGTGGGTTTCGCTAAGATTTTGACAAACGCCAACACACTTCTTTGCAGGTTCAATGGAAGCACATCCATTTCTTTGATGACCTGGCTTTTTATAGACACTTGCTGCATACTATTCTCCTAAGCAGACCGTTATCCGGCTGCCGAATCTGTAAGCGTTTGTTAAAAATCCGCTCGCAAAACTAACCCGCCTCACGGTGGGGACTTGAATTGTGTAACACATGTCGCTCATTACCGCCATGTAATGGTATAATAATATTATATCTATAAAAAATCAACCCCGCCGCGAATTTTATCCCAAATTCCAGCCGGTTGCTAAAAAAACATTTTATGGGTATAATAATATCATGAAAAAATTGCCTATCGGTATCCAGACTTTCAGCTCGCTAATCGAAGAAAATTACCTCTACATAGACAAAACAAAAAATATCTACAAACTGTTCGCGGAAGGCGGCAAATACTACTTCCTATCACGACCGCGGCGTTTCGGGAAATCCCTCCTGATCTCTACTCTCAAAGAGATTTTCTCAGGCAATAAAGAATTGTTCAAAGATTTATGGCTCTACGACAAAATCCAGTGGGCAAAACACCCGGTTATTCACCTGGATTTCTTAGGAATGGAATATGGAAGCAGGGCCGAATTGATTAAATCCCTGGAATTCATGGTAAACCAAAACGCCCAAAATTACGGGATAAAACTAAAAGAAAAAGGCTATGATAAAAAATTCAATGAACTGATCAGGCAATTAGCTAAAAAAGAAAAGGTAGTCATCCTGATCGACGAATACGACAAACCTATCATTAACCATATCGACAAACCTGAAATCGCCATGGAAAATCGCAATACTCTAAGAACCTTCTATGAAACCATTAAAGGGGCCGACGAATTCCTGGAATTCGTTTTTATTACCGGTGTGTCTAAGTTTTCTAAAGTCTCCTTGTTTTCCGGCTTAAACAACCTCGATGACATCACCATCGACGAAACCTACTCCACAATGCTGGGTTATACCCAGGAGGAATTACTGCACTATTTTAAAGACCGGCTCGATGCACTGGCGCAAGAAGGCGAAAAGGAGCAGTGGCTGCAAGACATAAAAACCTGGTATAACGGCTATTCCTGGGACGGCAAGAACTTCGTATATAATCCCTATTCGGTGCTCCTTTTTTTCCAAAAACGGCGCTTCGGCAACTACTGGTTTGAAACCGGCACCACTACCTTTTTAATAAAGGCGATAAAAAAATACCATGTGGATGTGACCCAATTGGAGCACTATAAAGCAGGAGAAGCTATTTTCGAATCTTTCGATATCGAGAGGATGAATGTGGCGTCTCTTTTATTCCAGACCGGCTATTTAACCATCAGGGAGGTCGAACTCATCGACCGGACTCGCCGTCTCTATATATTATCCTATCCTAACCAGGAAGTGAAAGAGTCTTTATTAGAGCACATCCTGGGTGAATTTTCGGCGTGTTTCGCCAATGATATCTCCGTTATTGTTCATGAGTTGAAAAAGACGTTGAACGAAGATAAAATAGATAAATTCTTTGAGATTTTAAAATCGCTGTTCGCCAAAATTCCCTATGACATGTTTATAAAGGAGCGGGAAGGATATTATCAGACCGTGATCTATTTGCTCCTGGTTTTGATAGGAATCGATATAAATACTGAAGTAGAGACCAACACAGGCAGGTTAGATGCGGTGATTGAAACCGCCGCTTACATTTATATTATGGAATTTAAAATGGGAACTGCAGAGAGCGCCTTAAAACAAATCCGCGACAAAAAATATTACCAGCCCTACCTCACGTCCGGCAAGCCGGTAAAACTAATCGGGGTAGGTTTCGACAGGGAAGAACGAAATATTAAGGATTTTGTCCTTCACCGGCAATCTAAGTAATGCCGTCCGCCTTTTATTATTTTCCGGAAGTTTGTTAAAAAAACAAGCTTTTCTATCAACCTAATCGGATATGCAATATCCCGGCCCCTCATAGGTTGGGCGCAGTCCTCTTAAAAGGCAAATTTTTTTTGCCTTTGCCTCTTGTAATTTCCTGAGATTGTTTTATAATATAGTATAGTGTTTTTTTAAGACTAAGTTTGAAAAAAGCCACCTGGCGGTGAGAACTTGAAATATTTACGACATGTTGTTCATTACCGCCATGTAATGGCATATTAGTGTTTTTCAATTTTTTTCCCGAAAAACGACCCACCTTCCAGTGCGGAATTTGAAATACATATAACAGGTTGTTTTATATCGCCATGTAATGGCTTAAATCGACAGTAACGAGTTCAAAAATTTTTGGAATCAATTCAAAATAAACTAATATAGGAGGTACCAATGGTTGGAATCGTTGGATACGGAACTCACATTCCACGCAGCAGGATTAAAGTAGAAGAGATCGCTAAAGTGTGGGGCGCGGATGCAGCGGCTTTCAAAAAAGGTCTGAACCTTAATGAAAAGTCCGTGCCTGCGCCCGACGAAGACTGCGCTACCCTCTCGGTTAATGCTGCACGAAACGCGGTAAAAAGAGCCGGTATAGATCCCCAGGATATCGGCGCTGTCTACGTGGGCAGCGAATCTCACCCCTACGCGGTAAAACCCACCGGGACGATCGTTTCAGAAGCGCTCGGGGCCTGTCCCTATGTGCATACGGCTGACCTGGAATTCGCCTGCAAGGCAGGTACGGAAGGGATGTATATCGCCCTTAATTTAGTAAAAGCGGGCGAAATGCCCTATGCCCTGGCTATCGGGGCCGATACGTCGCAGGGCGCGCCGGGCGATGCTTTAGAATATTCGGCAGCGGCGGGAGCGGCTGCTTTTATTGTCGGCGCCGAGGATTTAGCGGCCGAATTAGTGGATACCCATTGCTACATGACCGACACGCCGGATTTCTGGCGCCGGGAGCATGCCCACTATCCCCAGCACGGCGGCCGTTTTACCGGTCAACCGGCTTACGAAAAACATGTGTTCGGCGCTACTAACGCCATCCTGGAGAAAACAAATATGAAACCGGAAGATTTCGATTACTGCATCTTCCATCAACCCAACGGCAAATTCCCGGTGAACGCGGCCAAAAAATTAGGCTTTACAGAAGCTCAATACAAATACGGACTGCTCTCTCCCACTTTAGGAAATACCTACTCCGGTTCGTCTCCCATGGGCCTGGCCGCCACTTTAGACGAAGCCAAACCGGGCGAGCTTATTTTACTCGTTTCTTATGGTTCGGGATCAGGCAGCGATGCCTTTATCTTTCGCGCCACGGAGCGGCTGCTCGAAATTCGCGACAAAGCCCCCCGGGTCAGGAAGCAATTGGATGAGCACAAAATATACATCGAATACGGCGCCTACGCGAAATTCAGGCGTAAAATTCTAAAAGCGGATTAGGAGGAGCACCATGAAAGAAGTAGCTGTAATTGGAATCGGAATGATCGATTGGGGAGAGCTTTGGGAAAAGTCTCTCCGTACTATAGCAGTAGAAGCTGCATTAAAATGTTTTGCCGACGCCGGAGTCGATAAGGTGGATACTATTACCATAGGCTGTATGTCCGGTGGGCTTTTTAATAACCAGGAACACTTAGGCAGTATTGTTCCCGATTATTTAGGGCAGCGTTTCGTGCCTGCCACGCGGGTGGAATCGGCCTGCGCTTCCGGCGGTTTGGCCGTGCGTTCGGCTTTCTTAGAAGTAGCCTCCGGCATGGCTGAATATGCCCTGGCTATCGGCGTGGAAAAAATGACCGACGTGGACGGCGGCGAAGCCACTTTTGCCCTGGCTACGGCAGCGGACCAGGATTACGAAGCTTTCCACGGCATCACTTTCCCCGGTCTTTATGCCATGATGGCTAACGCCCATATGTTTAAATACGGCACCACCTTAGAGCAGTTGGCCCAGCCGTCGGTGAAAAATCACTTTAACGGCAGCATGAATCCCCATGCCCAGTATCCTTTTAAAGTATCGCTGGAGCAGGTGATGAATTCTACCAAAGTGGCGGATCCGCTGCGCCTGCTGCACTGTTCGCCCATTACCGACGGAGCGGCGGCTGTGCTGCTGGCCCCGGTAGAAAAAGCCAAAGAAATGAACAAACCCTATGTTGTGATTACGGGTGTGGGTCATGCTTCAGACACCATTGCCCTGGCCCAGCGGCAGGACCTCTACAGCCTGAAAGCAGTGGAAGTAGCGGCGCAGAGGGCCTTAAAAATGTCTGGGAAAACCATAAAAGATGTGGATTTTGCCGAAGTGCACGACTGTTTTTCTATTGCTGAACTGATGGTTATGGAAGCCATCGGCGTCGTAGAACCGGGTCAGTCCGGAGCGGCCGTTATGAACGGTTTGACCGCCTTGGACGGGGATTTCCCCATCAATCCTTCGGGCGGTTTGAAATCCAAAGGACATCCCGTCGGCGCTACAGGCGTAGCCCAGGTTTGCGAAGCGGTTTCCCAACTGCGGGGTGAATCAGGCAAACGCCAGGTTAAAAACGCCAAGACCGCCCTCACCCAGAATATGGGTGGCTCGGGCGCCAGCAGCGTAGTTCACATTTTGGAGGCAAGATCATGAAAGTACCGAGACATTGGCGAGAAACACCGCAGCGTTACCGGATGGAAGCGGGAAAATGCAGCAAATGCGGCAGCATCCAATTTCCCGGCCGGGTGATTTGTCCCGACTGCGGAGCTACGGAAATGGAAACCGTCAAGCTCTCCGGCAAAGGAGAACTGGCATCATATACGGTTATCCGGGTAGCTCCCACGGGATTTACCGACTTAGCCCCTTATGCCGTCGGCGTCGTGCAGTTGGAAGAAGGCATGCGTGTCATGGGCCAGGTAGTAGACTGCGATCCCGACAACCTGAAAATCGGCGACCGGTTGACCACCCAGTTTCGCCGTATTAACGAAGAAGGCAAAACCGGCATGATCTTGTACGGCTTTAAGTTCGTACCGGATCTCGGCCTTTGATGCGCTCTCGTTAATTACTTCGACCTCCATTTTACCACGAAGCACACGAAGGGCACGAAGGTAGCAAATAGCATACAACCTGTCGCAGAAGGAAAAATCTCCGGTTCCTGCCGCGAAGCGGTTGACAAAAATTTTTGCGGGGGTGCAGGGGGCAGTTTTTTTAAAAAGCGCCCCCTGCCCGCCGGAGGCAAGTGATTCAGCCCTGCAAAAGTATTTCTCCGTGTATTCCTGCGTCTAAGTTGTCGATAAAAGCCTGCTCGTCTTACCGCGATCCCACCACCGAACCGAAATGGATAGGTACAGCCGCTTTCGGCTTAATAGTATTGGCTGCTTTTCCCCCTGGAACTTGATTGCCGCATGGGTTAAATGACTGAAACCCTTTAAAATGTCCATGTTACCTCCAATAGTGATTCTTCTTACTCCCTTATTTTAAAGGAAAGCAATACAAAAAATAAGAAATTTTGAAAATTTTGCCCTTTAATTATTGATAATATTAATCTGTTCATGGTATAATAAAAATTCAGGACGTTTTAGTAAGATTTTTTTGGTAATCATGACGTAGTTTAACCTGATAAAAATGTATAAAAGTGATAATAAAATGGAAAAATATGGTGATAAGACAAAGTTGCATCCAGGTATGAATTTTCGGATATTCAGGAAGATACTGAATAAGACCCAGGATGAGTTAGCAGCGGAGATGAATGTCTGCAAAGCGACGGTCTCCAATTTTGAAAGGGGCTATACCTACATCAAGCCCAATTATTTGTACTACATGTATACCACCTATGGTTTAAACATCAGTTGGTTGATGACCGGCAAAGGGAATATATTTTCCCTGGAAGATGGAAAACCCCCGGCGGATATCGTGGTAAATAAGAAGTACTTAGACCTCTTTGAATTCATGAAAATTCCGGACGTTGAGAAAGCGATTATGGAAACCTTAAAAAAGGTAAAGCCCATTATTGAAAAAGAGGCAGAAAAAAAAAGGAAAAGAAGAAAAGAAAAAGAATGAAACGATTTATCCCGGCATTGGTTTTGCTGATCCTGGTTATTTATGTAGGCTGCGCTCCCCGGGCTCCCAAAAGGGAGCCGAAAGTTGTCGAACCTGTAGTAGAAGCTCCTCCGAAGCTTAACGTGCCCAAAGACGGGCAGATGTATAAAGTTTTTTGGGTGCTCAAACGTTTCGGCAGGAAGATTCGATCGTCTATATCTTATGGGCAGTACAAGAAGAGCACAGCGGCGCAGGGTCTCTCCTCCTGGAGTCCCGAGTGGTTTTATGATTCTTTCCAGGTGCCTTTGAATGAGAAAGGGCACTGGATGACGGTAATCTACCGCACGGCTACCGCCGCGGTTAAGAAAGACCGGCGCATACGTGAACTCATGGAGAATGCGCCTCATCACGCTATAGATGTAAAGCTGCAGTTCCCCAATGGCGCGAGATATTTGTTAACCGATACGGAAGCGGACGGTGTGCTTGATTTTGCCGCCCCGGATAAGAAGAAAGTGCGGAAGGATTTCAAGGTTGATTTCCCGCTGCTGCAAAAGATGCAGAAGCGCTATGCCTGGATTCTCAGCATCATAAAGAAGAGCTTCAAGCCCCGCGGCACCGGGAACCTGTAAGCGACTGTGGCCATGTCGTAATTGCCGTTCTTAATAGTCGGGGGCTTTTAATTTGCGATCTTGTATATCTCATCCCAGATATGCGCCGCCAGGTCTGCTTTGTCCATCTTCGGCAAACCGCGTATCACCTCTTTCGTTACGAAATAAACCTGGTTTTCATCCACACTAAAAGCTGGATTCTCAGCCGATATTTTATTGAGTATCAATAGGTCCAGGTTCTTCTTCTCCAACTTCTGTTTCGCATGTTCAAAAATATCTTCGGTCTCGGCAGCATAACCTACCAGTATTTGCCCTTCTTTTTTGCTGCGTCCCAATTCGAAAAGCAGGTCGGGGTTCTTGACCAACTGCAGCGTCAGGGTGTCCTTTGTTTTTTTAATTTTTTCGGGGTAGCAACGGTCTATCCGGTAGTCGCCCACCGCTGCAGCCATCAAGATCACATCGGCCTGGGCGGCTTGTTTTTGCAATTGGTACCTCATCTCTAAGGCGGTCTCGATAGGGACCACTTCCACGTCCGGCGGTATATAGCGGGAGGGACCGGTGATATAAATAATTCGTGGGATACCCCGCTTTTTGGCTTCACTACTCAGGTGAAATCCGGATTTCCCGGAAGAACGATTGGAGATAAAACGGATGGGATCGATGGGCTCGATAGTAGGCCCCGAGGTAATAATCACTTTCTTAAAATTAGCCATTTTCCAGTTTTAAACAAAAATCGTAAACTTTCTCCGCTTCGGGGAGCCTGCCTTTCCCTTCGGTGCTGCAGGCCAGGGAACCTTTCCCCGGTTCGATAACCGCGATGCCGCGAGATTTTAAGCGGGCAATGTTTTCAACTACCGCCTTGTTTTCCAGCATATAGGAATTCATGGCCGGGGCAATAACCACTTTTTTATAAAAAGCCAGGAAAGTGGTGGAAAGGATGTCGTCTCCTATACCGTTGGCCATTTTGGCGATGATATTGGCTGTGGCCGGGGCAACCAGGAGCAGGTCGTTTTCTTTAGGCAGGTTGATATGGAGTAGGGGGTCTCGATGCGAGTCGAACATATGGGTATAGACCCGGCCGGGGATAAAGGTTTCAAAAGTCAGGGGAGCGATGAACTTTTGGGCCGCTTCAGTCATAATTACACAAACCCGGTGCTCGTTTTTTTGAAAGATGCGCAGTATTTCCACTGCTTTGTAGGCGCTGATAGAACCGGTAACACCAAGGATTAGCTTCATTTTACCTCCTCAAACTTTTTTCTCCGCTAATATACTTTCGACAAAGGAATTTTTCTTTACAGCAGAGTTATTGTAAGCTGTATAAATGGATTTTAAAACCGTGTAAGCATCTTCTACCTTATCGTTAATGACGATATAATCGTACAGGTGGTACTGTTCTAATTCTTCTTTAGCGGCAGCCGATCTTTTTTCGATATTGCCGTCCAGCACTTTTTCCCGTTCGATCAATCTTTTTTTTAGTTCCGCTAAGGTAGGCGGCACGATAAAAATAAATAACGCGCCGGGAAATTGTTTTTTTATATTGGCGGCGCCCTGGACATCTACGTCTAAGATCAGGTTTTGGTCTCCACTTGCTTTCCGCTTCACCTCATCCAGCGTAGTGCCGTAAAGATTGCGGTACACTTGCGCCCATTCGACAAATTCGTCAGCGGCAATTTTTTTCCGGAAATCCTCTTCGGTTACGAAATAATAGTCTTTGCCGTCTATTTCCCCGTCTCTTTTGGGCCGGGTGGTATGGGAAACGGAAAAAACGATATTCTTGTGTTCTTTGAGCAGCCGGTGTATCAGGGTGGACTTGCCGCTCCCCGAAGGTCCGGAGACAACGATAATGTTGTATTTTTCAGAATTAGCCATACTATTCATGAGCTTTTATATCATATATGCAGTGACTTTTCAACCCCACGGCGCGGGGAGCGCCTATGAGCTGCTTCGCAGCAGGCCCCGTGGCACGGGGAACCTATGAACTGCTTCGCAGCAGGCCCCGCGGCGCGGGGAACCTATGAGCTGCTTCGCAGCAGGGGTAATGATAGCGCTTCTCAATTATCAAAGCTTTTGTTGAGCAAAAAGCACCCCTTATAGGCTCCCCATGCCATGGGAATTGTGGTAAAAATTAACCCGGAGTAATCGCAGAGAGAAAAAAAATTTCGGCTTTTTGCCCTTTAGATATTGAATCTTACCGCAATATGTGTATAATTAGATTTAACCGTTTAATTAAAAAATTCAGCTTTTTTTAAAGTCTAAACTTAAAAAAAAGCCACCTAACGGTGGAAACAAATTCGCAGAGCGCGGCGCGCACAATCCAGGATTTCTTAATCCCCGCGCTGCACACATACCGTTAGGTTACGGCTTAAGGAGGATATAGCAACATGTCAAAAAAGTATAACTTTTACGCAGGACCGGCAATACTACCTTACGAGGTAATGAAAAAAGCCCAGGATGAACTACTGGATTATAACGGCATCGGCCTATCCATCATGGAAATTAGCCACCGCTCCAAAGATTTCGACCAGGTGGTTACTACCGCCGAAGCCAAAATCAGATCCCTGCTGGGAGTGCCCGATAACTACTCAGTGCTCTTCCTGCAGGGCGGAGCCAGTACACAGTTCGGTCAAATCCCGATGAACCTCCTCAAGGGAGGAAAAGCAGATTATGTGAATACCGGCGCCTGGGCTAAAAAAGCCATCAAAGAAGCAAAACTTTTCGGCACCGTCAATGTGGCGGGAAGCTCCGAAGACAACAATTTTAACTATGTCCCGGAAAACCTAAACCTCTCCCCTGACGCTGTCTATGTTCACGTGACCTCTAATGAGACTATCGGCGGTATCCAATACCGAAATTTCCCCGATACAGGCAGCGTACCTTTAATCGCAGACATGTCTTCAGATATTTTCAGCCGGGAATTGGATGTCTCAAAGTTCGCTCTGATCTATGCCGGGGCACAAAAAAATATAGGGCAGGCCGGCGTTACCCTGGTGATTATCAGGAACGACCTGGTGGAAAACAGCGCCGATAACCTGATCTCTATGCTGAGCTATAAAATCCAGGTGGATAAAAAATCCCTCTATAATACCCCTCCCTGTTTCAGTATCTATATCGTAAAATTAGTGCTGGACTGGATCGAAAAGCAAGGCGGCGCGGCTGCCGTAGAAGCTGTTAACAACGAAAAAGCAAAATTGCTCTATGACACCATCGACAACAATCCCATGTTCAACGGCACAGCTAAAACGAAAGACCGCTCAAAAATGAATGTCACTTTCAGGTTGACTCCCGAAGAATTAGAGGGCAAATTCGTATCCGAGGCCACGGCCGCAGGACTGGTCGGTTTAAAAGGACACCGCAGCGTCGGCGGCTGTAGAGCGTCAATCTACAACGCTATGCCTTTAGATGGAGTCAAAGAACTGGTTAAATTTATGAAGAAATTCCAGGCGGAAAACGGCTAAGAGTTCAAGAGGTCTCAGGATGAGATCGAGAGAGATCAGGAGGTGCTCAGGAGAACTCAGAGGATCTCGATAGAACTCAGCGGATATCAAGAGAACTCAGCGGATCTCAAGAGAACTCAGGTTTAGATAAAGCTTGAGAGTTCTCAGCCTCCTAACGTTCGCGAGCAGCTTTCTTAACCTGAGCCCTTCTTGATCTCCTCCTGAGCAATAAAAGCTCCTCCTGAGCAATAATAGTACTCCACACTCTTGACAGATAGGCAAAATTTTGATAACCTTTACTCTTTAATATATTTTATAATAATACGTTTTGTAACGGAGGATAATTGGCAAAAACGAGCGTTTTACCGGCAGCAAAACTGCAAGGGAGATTGTCGATTGATTAAAGTGCTATTAGCAGACAAAATCAGCCAGAAAGCAGTAGAACTGTTGAAGGAGATTCCTGAGTTCGATATCCTTGAAAAAACCGATATCGATGCCAAACAAGTCTCCTTAGATGAATTGTTAAACACGGCTGATTTTATTTCGATTCATCTGCCGCTGACGGGAGCTACCCGGGGTTTGATATCCACCGCAGAACTCGACAAAATGAAAAAGGATGTGGTGTTAATCGATGTCGCCCTGGGTGGGATTATAGATGAAGCGGCACTGTTGAAGGCACTGCCGGAAGATAAGATCAAAGCAGTGGCTGTGGACGTTTATGAAAAGGAACCACCTATTAATCTTGAATTGATAGATAATGAAAAAGTTTTCCCTGCTCCGCACTTAGGTACATCTACCGGCCTCGATGTGATTTCCATATTAAAAGATTTTTTCAATGTCTAAATTTATTTACATTTTACAGGAATAGTAAAAATGATTACGATAGTCGGCAATATCTTAAACTCCAGTAATAAAAAGATCCTGGATAAGATGAATAAGATGGATTTCGATTTTGTCAGGAAGGAAGTACTGGCGCAGATTGCCGATGGGGCTGAATTTATCGAACTTTATGCCTGTCCGCTGATGGATAATGAGATGCCTTTCCTGCAAGAAGCGATCCGCATCATCGAGGGCAGCGGCGGGAAAGTGCTGGTGCGCAGCAGTAATATCGATACCTTGATAACCGTGGCGAAAATGGTGAAGAACGAGGTGGTATTAGGTGATATCGAGTTCGATAAAGAAAAAATCGACCGTTTTCTCGACGGCATTAAGGGTTTGAACGACCACAACATAAAAATAGTGGCTTTGATAAAAGAGAAAGGCGATGACGTGGATTTCTCCCCGGAAA
Source organism: Candidatus Aminicenantota bacterium (assembly GCA_023135565.1). Classification (GTDB taxonomy): domain Bacteria; phylum Acidobacteriota; class Aminicenantia; order UBA2199; family UBA2199; genus JAGLQA01. The sequence goes on from JAGLSW010001231.1 coordinate 17,365, forward strand.
AATCTTTACTAATCGCCCAAATGTTTATAGATTATTTATTGGATAACGGTGTACCCAGGAACAACATATTACTGGACCCGATACTCAGACCGCTGGAGGAAGGCCTTTTGAACGGCAAACTATTTTTAAATACCCTGGAACTGTTTAAGCTCGATTTCCCCCAGGTAAAAACCATTGCCAATTTAGCGACTTTATCGGAAGGTCTACCCATGAGGTACCTGATCTCTTCTCATTTTGTTTCCCTTGCTATCGAGAAGGGACTCGATTATATCGTCCTGGATGTGTTAGAAAAATCGATAATAGAGTCTATAATTACCACCCTTACCATTATCGGTAAAGATAGAAATATGCAAACTTATTTGAGCTTCTGTAGGAATAATAGAGAAGCGCGAAGAAGAGCAAATCAAAAATCCTTTATGGAGGCTCCAGATTACCAGCAAAAAAATTAAAAACAATGTAAAAAGAAAAGGAAGAAGGGTAAAAATCTCGAAATTGATGAAGGTATCTTACCTGCCTTCCATATTTACCATTCTAAGTCTTCTTTTCGGCTACCTGGCTTTAGGACTCATCATCAAAGGCAATTTCCCCAGGGCCATCTTTTTTATCACCGGCAGTGTGATTTTAGACGGTTTTGACGGTACGGTTGCCCGGCTGACCAAAACCGAGTCCAACTTCGGAGTGCAGCTCGACTCTTTAGTCGATGCTGTGACTTTTGGTCTTGTTACCGCCATAATGATCTATTTATGGGGATTCCAGGAGACCTATCCGCAGATGGGTAAAGTCGTCGGTTTTATATTCTTAAGCGCAGGTATCATCAGGCTGGCCAGGTTTAACGTGCTTAAAGAAGCCGATGCCGTTCCTTCCAATATCTTCGTGGGACTGCCTATACCGCTGGCTGCTCTCTCTATATGTTCATTTATCCTGATGTTGGGAGAACCCCTCAAGAATACAACGGATTTAATCCTATTTGCGATTTTTGTAGTACTGATCGCTATTATGATGATCTCCAACGTGAAGTACCGCACCATGAAGAAAATCAGGACTAAACACAGTTTACCTGTCCTGCTCTTACTGGCGGGTACTGTTGCCTTAGCTATAAATTTCCCCACCTATACACTGCCTGCCCTGACTTTTTCTTATGTCATATCTCCCTTGTTCTTTTTCCTGTTGGACAAAATAAGAAAGGAAAAAAGACAATTCCCGGAAGATGTAGATGCCACCCCTACCCCCGATAGAATAGATACTTAAAAACCACAGGAACTACCAGTTTATGAGCGCTGAGAAAAACAACCTGCTGACCTATGTAAAGCCCTTTATTAGAAGATTTCTCCTGGCCTTTGTCTGTTTAGTTATGGTGGCGATTTTCAGCGCCCTTTTTCCTTTGATCATCCAGCCGGTCATGGATGAATTGTTTAGCGCCGGCGGCAGTCATTTATCCGGGAAAGCCAGGTATATCTACGAACTGATCCAGTCTGTTTTCGGCGTCAGCAAAGAGGAGATGTCGTCTATACTGCCGTGGTTATTGTTTTTTTCTTTTCTCGGCCAGGCGATTTTCAATTTTCTCTCTCTCTACTTAATGAAAACCCTGGGCCTGAAAGTGATAAGAGACATCCGCGACAAGATGTATAAGAACCTGGTCAATCAATCCATCGAATTTCTCTCTAAAACCAAAACCGGCGACCTGATCTCCCGTATTTCCAATGATATCGAAAAAATCAAGTATGCCGTGTCCGAAACCCTGGCTATTTACGTCAGGGAGGTTTTCACCCTGATAGCGCTTTTATGCGTGGTGTTTTACCAGGATTGGAAGATGTCTCTTTATTCCTTTCTTATCATCCCCGCGGCGGCGGGTTTTTTGTTCGCTTTCGGCAAAAAAGTAAAGAAAAAGGGCATCCAGTCCCAGGAAGCCATCGGTGAACTATCGAACTTCCTATCCGAATCCGTCAGCGGCAATAAGATCGTAAAAGCCTATAATATGGAAAATTTCGAGATCGATAAATTCGCGAAGTTGAATATGAATCATTACCGCATCAATTCTAAAATAGCGCTGTTATATTCACTGGCTCCTGCAATCATGCATACCATCGGCGGTCTGGTGGCGGCCATTATTATCACCATCGGTATGGAGCGGATCGCGGCGGGTGTGATGTCGCCGGGGCAATTTCTCTCTTTTTTAACCGCCCTTTTCCTGATGTACAACCCCATGAAACGGCTCTCCCAGGTAAACAACGATTACCAGCAGGGGATTGCCGGTTATGAAAGGATCAGGCATATCATTTCCACCACCAACCCCATAAAAGACAAACCGGGCTCCATAGAGATGAAAGATATAAAAGGCAGCGTCGAATTCCGGGACATTTCATTTGCTTACCGCCCCGGCATCCCGGTGATCGAGGCTGTGAATTTCCAGGTTAACCCCGATGAAATGGTGGCCCTTGTGGGAGCCAGCGGTTCAGGAAAAACTACGCTGATGAACCTTTTGATAAGGTTTTACGAAACCGATAAAGGGCGGATTTCGATAGACGGCCGGGATATAAAAGATTTTACCATAAAATCATTAAGAGACGCCATCGGCCTGGTTACCCAGGATGTATTTTTATTTAATGAAACCGTCAGGAATAACATCGCATACGGCAGCCGGGATTATTCCTTCGCGGAGATCGAGAAAGCCGCTGAAATAGCCAGGGCAGCGGATTTTATCGAACAACTGCCGCAGCAGTACGACACCCTGGTAGGAGAAAGGGGAGCATTTCTTTCAAATGGTCAGCGCCAGCGCATATCCATTGCCCGCGCCATTTTAAAGAAGCCTGCCCTATTGATTTTCGATGAAGCCACATCATCATTGGACACCGAATCGGAGAAACTCATCCAGGAAGCCATGGTGGACGTTATGAAAGGCAGGACGACTTTTGTAATCGCCCACCGGTTATCTACCATTATCGAAGCGGATAATATACTGGTTATCGACAAAGGCCGGATCAAAGAGAACGGCAGCCACAAAGAACTGCTGAAGAAAAAAGGACTTTATTATTCGCTTTATAATTTACAATTCCCCGAGATGGGTATTATAATGTAGGAGAGAACATGAAAAGTATGACAGGGTTTGCCCAGGGCAGAACAGAGTTTAGCGATATTGCCATTAATATTTCTTTTAAATCATTGAATCACCGTTTTCTCGATCTTAGTTTCAAGGGAACGGGGGTTACTCCCGAATCGGAGAAGTTAATCAAAGAGATCGTTAAGAATAGGATCAACCGGGGAAAAGTTGAGATCGTTTTTAATCTTTTCGATTCCAGGCAGAAGAAGTTTAACATCCAGTTTAATGAAAGTTTGCTGCAGGAGATACTCGAGCGGCTGCTGCCTTTAAAGGAGCAGTATGATGAAAAAATCGATTTATCTTTTGATTTTTTGTTAAAGATTCCCATGATTTTTCATCTCGAGTACATTGCCGAGGAGTCTGACGAGAGCAGCCTAACGGAGATCAAGGGATTCATCGAAAAAATCTTTGCTGAGTTTTTGCAGAGCAGGGAAGAAGAAGGCAGGTTTATTTTAAAGAGTTTACTGGATAACATAGAAACAATAGAGAAGAACATTGAAATTACCAGGAAAAGTTCCGAAACACTCGAACAGGAACTCTTCATGAAGTATAAAGAAAAGATCGAAAAAATCCTGCAGGATTATGATATGGATGAAAAGCGCATCCTGCAGGAAGCGGCCGTAATAGCGGAAAAGAATTGTATAAACGAGGAGATCAACCGCTTAGAAGCGCATACGCAGAGATTAAAAAAACTGCTGGAAGACAACAAAGTGCCCATAAAAGGCAGGGAAGCCGATTTCTTAGCCCAGGAGATGCAGCGGGAGACGCATACGATTGCAGCCAAGACCGGTTCCCAGGAGGTTTACGGTCATGTGTTGGCGATCAGGCGGGAAGTGGAGAAGATCAAGCAGCAAGTACAGAATGTGGAGTAACCCCGGCAGGGGCAGCGAGTGAGCGCTTTTGATTCTCAATTATTAAAAGTTTTGTTCAAACTTTTTCAAAAG